>JAVEXG010000058.1:0-18970 GCA_034004115.1 Bacteroidales bacterium
GATCAACAACCGCATACCCGTCGGAAATCTCTTTCTCCCATTGCTTTGAGAGATTGTCAAGTTGTTCCTGGGCCTGATTAAAAGAAGGAATATTCTTCCTTATATAATCTGAATCGACAAATCCATATTTCTGAGCTGAGGCAAAAGCCGCAGTCAGGAATGCAAGGATCATGACTAAACCTATTCTTTTCATAACTGATAAAATTAATGATTAAAACTGCTGACCTATTGTGAAACTAAATTGTCCTTTATTAGCGTCAGGGAATTGTATGGGATCGTCGACGGAGTCAAATCCATACCCCCAGTCAACTCCCAGAAGTCCGAACATTGGCAGGTTGGCCCTGACACCTATACCTGCAGCCCTGTTCATCCTTAGCGGATTATACTGCCTGATTTCAGTCCAGGCTTTTCCTGCTTCAAGAAAAGCCAGGCCGTAGATTGTAGCCTGCTGGTTCAGTGAGACAGGGTATCTGAGTTCAAGCGTGAATTTCGAATAAACGTTCCCGGTGGGAGATCCTGACCCCGGATCCGTCGGGGTTACCGAACCGTCGGTATAACCCCTTAAGGCGATGATCTCACGCCCGTAAAGACTGTAACCTGTCATGCCGCTTCCTCCCAGGTAGAAGTTTTCAAATGGTGAGGGTCCGATATCCTTGTTATAATGTCCGAGATAACCGAATGAAAACCTTGTGTTAAGGACCAGCTTATCATTCGTTGTGATGGGATGGAAATAATCGGCCTTGAACACCCATTTGTGAAATTCTATCCATTTGTACTTCTCCCTGTCTTCAAGACCGACCATGTTCCTGCCGCTGATAAGGGAAAATGGCGGGGTTGCCTGCAGTGAAAGAGTAAAAGTGGATCCGTTTGTCGGATAGATGAGGTTCGGACCCGTTGAATACCTCGTAAGCTTTGTTGACAGGGTAAGCATATTCGACACTCCGTCGGAAAACAGGAAGTGATAATATGTGAAATCGTTGAGCCTGTACCTCTGGTAATTTATTTCTCCTGAAAGCGAGAAGAAATCATCAGGCCATTCAAGTCTTTTTCCAAGGCCGATTGATGCTCCGTTCGTAAGCATCGACTGGAAATTGCTGTCGCTTTTCTTCCTTCCGTTTGTCATGAGTGACCGGTAAACTGAAACCGAGAAGGAATTTGCCTTGTGTCCTCCCAGCCATGGCTCCATGAATGAAAGGTTATAGGACTGATAAAGGCGTCCGTTCGACTGGGCCCGGATGCTGAGTGACTGACCATCGCCCGAAGGGTAAGGTTTCCATTCCTTGAGATTGAAGAAATTCCTCATGGAGAAATTATTGAAATGGACGCCGACTGATCCCACAAGCATTCCCGCTCCCCAGCCGCCGGATATTTCAAACTGATCATTCGCTCTCTCCTCAAGCTTATAGTGAAGGTCGACAGTTCCGTTAGACGGGTCAGGCACTATATTCGGGAGAATCTTTTCAGGATCAAAATGACCGATCACGCCCAGCTGTCTCATCGACCTCATGATATTGCTTTTGCTGTAAAGTTCCCCGGGCAGTGTGTAGAGTTCCCGTCTGGCAATATGCTCGTTGGTTCTTGTATTCCCGGTAATTAAGATATTGTTGAGATAAGCCTGATCACCTTCATAAATCCTTACCTCCAGATCGATTGAATCATCTTCTACCTTTGCTTCGACAGGAATGAGCCTTGAAAAAAGGTAACCCTGGTCCTGATAGAGAGCGCTCACGGCATCCTGAGCTCCTGATGCTCCGTTAAGCCTGTCATCGAGATGTGACATGTTATAAACTGAACCTTTCTCTATATTCAGTATCCTTTCAAGGTCTTCCGCCCTGTAAACGCTGTTTCCTACCCATTTGATATCCCTGAGAAAGTACTGTTTCCCTTCATCAATCATTATTGCAAGGCCGACCCGGTTTTCTGAGAGGGGATAGAGTGAATCGCCAAGTATCTTGAAATCCTTGTAGCCGTTATCATTATAAAAGGTGTACAGATTGTCCTTATCCTCATCATACTTTGCGGAGATGAATTTTGAAGCCTTCAGAAAATTCATTTTTTTCATTTTCGTATTCTTCATCTTCCGGCGCAGCTGGCGGGATGCGAAATTATCATTTCCTACAAAGGTGATTTCTTCAATCTTAACCTTTTCCTTCTTGTCGACATCGACAGTCAGAATTACGTTATTTGGCTGGTCGGGATCGTCTTTCTGGATAAATTCCACAGTTGTGTTCAGAAATCCCTTTTCAACAAAGAAATCGGTGATAATCTTGCGGGTTTTCTCGAGCTGGTGAGTTGTAAGCTGGGAACCAACCGGCATATTAATTTTTTCGCTCAGGTCGGTTGTTTCCGAAGTCTTGAGACCGTTATACCTTATTGAAGAAATCCTGGGTCTTTCCTGAAGGGCGATGTCAAGATAAATTGTATCTGCCTGCCTTTTCACAATGGTTACCCTAACATCCGAAAAAAGGCCCTGCTGCCACAGTTTCCTGACGGCGTTTGTTATTGCCTCACCTGGCACAGACACTTCCTGATTAATTCTCAGACCTGATATTCCGATCAGTGCATTGGTATCGAGGAATCTGACTCCCGAGACGGAAACCCCGCCGATAATGTAATCATCGGATGTGGAGTAGTCTATTACACCGGCTTGTTCCTGTGAGCTGGCAGCCGAACTCCACAGGGTCAAAATTACTGTAACTAATATCCCCTTTAGTCTGTCAATCACCTTCATATCGTCATTTGTCCAAAAGTTGTTCACTAGTCTTCCCAAACCTTCTCTCTCTCTTCTGGAAGTCAATTATGGCCTTGTAAAGTTCCTCCTTACCAAAATCGGGCCAAAGTATGTCTGTAAAATAGAATTCTGTATAGGCCATCTGCCACAGAAGAAAGTTACTTATCCTCATCTCCCCGCTTGTCCTGATCATCAATTCAGGATCGGGAACTCCGGCGGTGGCCATATAGCTGCTGAAGTTGAACTCGGTAACCGATTCCGGATCAACCCGGCCTGCTGAAATATCAGAAGCGAGTCTTTTGGCTGCTTCAGTCATTTCCCACCTCGAGCTGTAACTCATGGCAACAATCAGGTTCAGCCCGGTGGCGCCGGATGTAAGATTTATGGTCTCCATCAGCCTGTTTCTCACGTCAGTGGCAAGCCTGTCGGTATCGCCGATTGCAGAAAGCCTGATATTGTTTTTGAGTAATGTGTCGGTTTCATTGTTGAGCGACTCCACCATTATTCCCATCAGGGCGGATACCTCATCGTCGGGTCTTCCCCAGTTTTCAGTTGAGAAAGCATACACAGTAAGATAACCCAGCTTGAGTTCGGCTGAAACCTCGATAACCTCCCGCAATGCCTTAACTCCCTGATGATGGCCGAAAATCCTGTCCATGCCCCTTTGCCTGGCCCATCGTCCGTTGCCATCCATTATTATTGCTATGTGTTCGGGCAGTCTGTCAGTATTGATCTGTTCTGAAAGGGACATGATTCAGCGTCTTCTTGGTACATCAACATCATTAAAGGCAGGACATCGTACAAGCTTGTTGTAGATCTTCCAGGTAAACGCCACACCTGCAAAAGAGTACCAGTCGTTGTTGTGAAGCCATGCCTTATTCTTGTGTTGCGGATCTATATTTTCCGTTAAGCCGTCAAAGTTATCATAAAAAGTCTTACGAAAACCATATTCGACTTCAAGACCAAGATTTTTTGCAATATTTACTTTAAAGCCAATTGAAAAGGGCAATACAGGCTGAAGTGGATTATCATTTATCCGGGAATCTGTATCAAAATAGGTAATTCCCACGCCTGCAGCTATATAAGGAGTGTAATTCCATTTTTTGCCCTGGGTTGAATAAGGAAGGAAGTTGAACTCAAAGTGAATCACACCTTCCCCGAAAAGACCCGAAAAAGAGCTGTCCCTTGCAATCTGGTAAGGATTGTTGAAATCGAAATCTCTTCCCTGAAGTCCGCCTATCAGCAGATTTGCTCTTAAAGACTGCCTGGGATGAAGGTTGTATCTGTAGAAAAATCCTCCTGCAGGCAGGGGGCTATAGAATAACCTGTTTGTGTTTATATCGCCAAGATAGGATGAAACGCCGCCATAGATTCCATAATCAGCACTTCTCTGAGCTGAGACGGAAAATGACAATATAGTAAAGAAAAGAATAACCGTTAATTTCTTCATCCAAACGTGTTCAGAGTTTTTATCATCTGAAAGCGGGAAGCCCCTTGGCAGTTGTCTTCAACTTATAGGTAACGGTAAAATTAAGGAAATAGTACTTGTCGTTTACTTTCGACACCACTGGCGGATCAAACCCGTCTATAAAATCGGTATTGGCCCATCTGCCTCCGAATTCCACTCCGAAATTGAGATTGGGGTTATAGATCAGGGTGGCTCCGATGCCAGCCGGGATAACAAGTGCAAAGCCATTGAAGTCTGTTGTTCCAGGCTGAATAATTTCTCTTTGTTCCAGAGCATCATTTGGATTAACCGAGTAAGCAGCTCCTCCCACCCCTGCAAAAGCATAGAAATCGAGTGAAGACAGCATTGCCCACAGGCTTTTCCCTTTCATAAAAAGGTAACTGCTTTCGTACTTGTTCTTTATGAAAAAAAACTCGCCCAGGAGTGCAGGTTCAAACAAATGTGTAACAGCTTCATATCCCCTGTTCTCATTCGAGCCTCTCTCATCAATGGCATGCAGCATGGCATACGTCATGCTTGCCCTGAGGTTCGCAGTTCTTCCAAGCCGGTATCTTATGTTCCCGTTTACATCAAATCTCGTCTGTCGGTAGCTTAAATCCTTAAAGCCCAGTACGTTTTCGCCATGGGTATAACCTCCGATATCAGGAAACGCGAAAGAAGGACCGATCCCAAGCTGGGCTTCCCACCTTCTCAGTTTCCATAGCTGGGCATCTGATAATTGGACCGCAAAACAAAATATTACGACGACGAAAAGTGATCGTTTCATTTTAGTCTGAATTAAATTGCTGATACAAATATAATAATCTAAAATTATTGTGAGAGTTTTAACACAGGTAATTTAGTTTCTCCTGTCGGCGCCCCACATGAGTCTGTTCCTTAAAGTGCTGTAAAAATCGATCCCCTTGAGCATAACCGTTTTCAGTTTTTCAACCGATCTCGAAATGACAATCTCCTCACTGAAAGGTAGTCTTTGCGATCTGAAGTCACATGTAGCCACATAATCAGCGCTCCTTCCTTCAACTATCATCCTGAGGTTACTCTCCCCTGAGATCACTATTGGCCGGATGGTCAGATTATGCGGTGAAATCGGAGAGATAATAATACTTTCATCCTCAGGCGACAGGATAGGTCCTCCGACACTCAGGTTATAGGCCGTTGAACCTGTTGCCGTCGAAACGATCAGGCCATCAGCCCAGTACGTATTAAGGTAGGCATCATCAACATGCACGTGAATTGTGATCATGCTCGGGTCAGCCTTCTGGATAGTAACTTCATTGAGGGCGGTTGAATCACCCGGCTCAAATATATCACGGGGTTTCCTGATCTCAAGGAGCGATCTTTCAATCACCTGGTATTCGCCGTTATGGAGAAGATCGATTGAATGCCCTATTTCATCCTCCGGTATATTTGCCAGAAATCCCATCCTTCCCGTGTTAACCCCGGCAATAGGAATTCCGAAATCTCTCACTTTGAGCATTGTTTCAAGGAAGGTGCCATCGCCGCCGACGCTGAGTACCAGGTTGGGCAGTTCCTTCAGACTGCCCAGATCGGTAAACCTTTCAAAAGGTTCACTCTCCGGGCACGAATCAACACTGCCTGTATTCTGATGCAGGTAAATCTTTATCCCTTTTCTGCAAAACTCTCCGATCAGCCTGTTCACTCCCTCAACCGTCCTGGGCTTGTTCTCTTTACAATAAATGGCAACTCTTTCAAGCATGATTCAGATATTCATGTATTTCATGAGAAGATCGAAGCGTTCCGAGTAAAATTTGTCCATCGAATCGTCTGACGTGATCCACGTTTTAACATCATAATTGTACCTTTCAAACGTCCTGATCACCGAAGACAGGTCATTTGTATTCACTTTAATTGTCACTTCCAGCTTTGTAGACTCGGGCGGCGAAGTCACATACATGCTCAGTACCTTCACATTGTTGCCTTCCACAATCTGTGCAATCTGGGAAAGGGAATAATCCCTTTCGATCAGATCGAGAACAATTATGCCGCCCTGCTGATCCATCGAAGAAATACCCGCAAGATACCTGACGAGTTCCGATGTTGTTATTAATCCCTTATAGTGCATTTTATCATCAAGCACCGGAACAACGCTGAGATTAAGCCTTGAAGACAGTCCGATGACTTCAAAAAGATGCTGTTCGGTAGTAACGTAAGGTTTAAGGAGGGTGAGGGAATGATTACCTATCGGCTCTTCCGGCTGATTCATGTCGTAAATGTCGGTGTCGGATATCAGACCGAGAAAATCGAGGTTATTGACTATCGGCAGGTGAGATATCCTGAAAATCTCCATCCAGTTGAGGGCAGTCTGACCTGTATCAGACGTTCTCAACGCGGGTATCACTTCCGATATCAGATCTTTTGCAACCATATTAGCCGGCTCTCCGTTTAAATTTCATCTAAAGTTAGAAAAAAAAGAGAGTTGTTGTATTTTTGTATAAGATTACATACGTATAATCACATTATTTATTATGACAAGACTCAGTGTTAACATCAACAAGATAGCCACCCTCAGAAATGCACGGGGAGGGAACATCCCGAATGTAAAAACGGCTGCAATAAACTGTGAACTTTTTGGAGCCGACGGCATTACGGTGCATCCACGCCCCGACGAACGACACATCAGATACAGGGATGTTCTTGAATTAAGACCGGTAGTCAAGACTGAATTCAACATTGAAGGCTATCCGTCGGATAAATTCATTGATCTTGTCCTGGCTGTGAAACCCGACCAGGTAACCCTTGTGCCGGACGCACATGATGCCATAACCTCAAATGCCGGATGGGATATCCCGAGATACATGCTGTTCCTGAAGGATGTGATCTCAACCTTTAAAAAGGATGGGATAAGAACTTCCCTTTTCGTTGACACAACTCCTTCAAATGTCGAAAGCGCTGCGCTGACAGGCACCGACAGGGTTGAACTTTACACCGAACCATATGCCACCCTTTTCAACGCCAATGCACCCGGGGCAATCGGACCTTTCGTAGCTGCCGCTCAGATTGCACGGGATGCAGGACTGGGAGTAAACGCCGGCCACGACCTGAATCTCGATAATCTAAGGTACTTCCATCAGAATATCCCCTGGCTGGAAGAAGTCTCAATCGGCCATGCCCTTATAGCTGACGCACTTTACCTTGGACTGGAGAACACAATCCGGATGTATAAGAGACAACTGTCCGACTCACCAGTCCAATGAAGCTTTTCTTCAGAAAATATGGTTCCGGTCCGCCCCTTATAATCCTTCATGGCCTGTATGGTTCATCCGACAATTGGGTATCGCTGGCAAAAAGCATCAGCGACAGATTCACTGTTTACCTTCCCGATCAGAGAAATCATGGACAATCGCCGCACAACGAGATCCATGATTATAAATCGATGAAGGAAGATCTGTACGAACTGACTCAGGACCTCGGACTCGAAAAGTTTTTCCTGGCCGGACACAGCATGGGAGGAAGAACAGCAATGGCCTTTGCAATGAGCTGGCCTGAAAAACTTTACGGCCTTGTGGTTGGTGATATCGCCCCTGTTTCTTCAGATAAAAAATACTCTGCTGCCTTTTCTTCCCAATCGGAAATTCTCGATGCAATCCTGTCGGTCGACCTTGAAGGAAAAAAGTCGCGGGAAGAAATTGAAATCATCCTTTCACAAAAGATCAGTTCACCAGGAGTCAGGGGTTTTATTATGAAGAATCTCAGGAGGCTGCAGGAAGATTCATTCGCCTGGAAGCTAAACGTACCTGTTATTAAACTTAACCTTGGGGAAATAATCCGGGGGATCAAGCCGGGGAAATCGGATTACAGGGAAGTAAGCGGTTTCCCGGTGCTGTTTCTCAAGGGAGAGAATTCTGATTACATCTCCGAAAGCGATTATACTGAGATCAGGACACTGTTTCCCGGTGCGGAATTTATAAAAATACCCGGTGCCGGCCACTGGATCCATTCAGACAACCCCGGAGCAGTAAGAAAATCCTTTCTGGAACTAACCGGCAATAGTTGATGAGGGCAACAGTGATTCAAACAACAAGTGACTAGTACCCGGTAACCGTCAACTCAGGCTAATTACTAGTCTTCCAAAAGATGTTTTTCAATAATTGAAACAAGAACGCCGATCCCCACCTGGTTATCGCCTCCGCCGGGAATAATAATATCGGCATACCGTTTTGAAGGCTCAATGAACTGCAGATGTGATGGCTTAACCGTTTCGTGGTAACGTTCAAGCACTGCCATCACCGACCGGCCGCGCTCGACAATGTCGCGCTGGATTACCCTGCCCAGGCGGTCGTCGGCATCAGCATCCACAAAAACCTTTATATCAAACATATCCCTCAGCCGGCTGTCGCACAGAATCATTATTCCCTCAACGACCACCACCCTGGCCGGCTTAACGGAGATTGTCTCCTTCGACCTCAGGCATGTAAGATAAGAATATATCGGCATCTCAATTGTTTGTCCTTCCCTGAGCTTTTCAAGATGATCGATCAGAAGAGAAAACTCGAGGGAGTCAGGATGGTCGAAATTGACTTTCTGCCTTTCTTCAAGAGGAATATGTCCATTGTCTTTGTAATAAGCATCCTGGGGTATTACAACAACCCGTTCGCTGGGGAAGTTCCCCATAACCTTTTTAACAACGGTTGTTTTTCCCGATCCGGTTCCTCCTGCTATACCTACTATCAGCATTTATTACTATTTTTGTAAACAATAAGATGTCTCAAAAATAACAAATTGCACTGATGTCGGAATTATATCCTCTGAAATTTGAACCTATCCTGAAAGAAAAGATATGGGGAGGAAAGTCGCTTGCTGAAAACTACGGAAAGAAACAGGGAAATCTTAAAAACATAGGTGAAAGCTGGGAAATATCGGCTGTTTCAGAAAATCTTTCTGTCGTCAGCAACGGATTCCTCGCAGGGAACAACATTGAGGAGATTATTGAGGTCTACATGGGCGACATTACAGGTGAATCGGTATATGAAAAGTTCGGTTATGAATTCCCGCTGCTTATAAAGCTTATTGAAGCCAGGGATGATCTGTCGGTACAGGTGCATCCGGGCGATGAACTTGCCAGGGAACGGCATAAGGCATACGGAAAGACTGAATTGTGGCACATCCTTCAATGCGAAAAGGGAGCCCTGATATATACCGGTTTCTCAAAACAGGTTTCACGCGAATCCTATATTGATGCGGTAAACACGGGCAGGATAGGCGAACTTCTGAACACGGAACCTGCTGAGCCGGGCGATACTTTTTTCACCCCTGCCGGAAGAATACACGCCATCGGAGCCGGAATTGTCCTTGCCGAAATTCAGCAAACTTCCGATATCACCTACAGGATTTATGACTGGGGAAGGCTGGATAATGAAGGAAGACCGAGGGAACTCCACACTGATCTGGCTCTCGATGCAATTGACTTCGCACAGACAGGAACGGGAAAAATAACAAATGAAGCAGTACACAACAAACCTTCGAAGCTCGTCAGATGCGAATATTTCGATACCAGTTTAATAAGCTTCGACACCCGGTTAAAAAGGGATTACAACCTGATTGATTCATTCGTTGTCTACCTGTGCACCGGCGGCAGGTTCAAAATCAGCTGGGATTCCGGAACCGAAACGGTAACTAAGGGAGAAACCATACTTGTTCCGGCTTCGCTCACTTACGTTGAGCTTATCCCGGAGCCCAATGCTAGTCTGCTGGAAATATATATAAACCAGAACGACAATAACAAACCTTAACAAAAGAATCATGGTAAAAGCTTCAAGTCCCGTACTAATATTGTTTTTCCTGCTGATAGCTGCAGGATGCGGCAGCAGGGGATCATCAAAAAATGCCCCGGATGCTGCCAGTGTTAACACATCTGTTCCCGACACCGGTTTCACCGGAATTAAGCAATACTTCAGCCGCGATGTGCTGGTTAAGGAATCCACATTTGAGAATGGTATCCTCAACGGGGAAACAAAGACCTACTACAAGGGAGGGCAGTTGAATCAGACCTTCTGGTATGAGAACGGAATTCGTGAGGATTCGGCAAGGAAGTATTACCTCGAAGGCCAGGTTTTCCGTTCTACACCTTACAGGCATGACACGATTCACGGGACACAGGTCCAGTACTATCGTTCAGGTGAGGTCAGGGCAAAACTGAACTTCAGCAAGGGACTGAGAACTCCCGGGCTTGAGGAATACGACAGGAACGGAAGACTGCAGAAGAATTATCCCGGGATAGTATATACTATCGACGACAATTACTCGGCTTCAGGAAAGGTAAGGATCAACCTGGGCATTACCGATGAGAAAAGGAATGTGAAATTCTATCGTGGTGAGTTCACCAACGGAGTCTTTGATACCGCAGTCTGCAAGCTGATACCGGCCGTTAACGGCAAAACCTGGCTCGATCTTAAAAAGTCGGACACTCCGCAGCCAGCCTATATCGGAGTTATTGCTGCCATACTAACCGATTTCGGCAACAATTACCTGACATACGAAAAGATTCCTCTTCCGTACAACGATCTGAAATAAAACAGGCAGAAATATGATTATTCATTCAGCTTCATTTATCGGGAGCAGTACTACAATTGAACAGTGCCCGGAACCGGTGAAGCCTGAATTCGCATTCATTGGCCGCTCCAATGTCGGCAAATCAACACTGATAAACATGCTGACCGGGTTTAGCAAGCTTGCCAAGACATCAGGCAATCCGGGAAAAACGAGGACTATCAACCATTTTCTCATAAACGAGGAATGGTTCCTGGTGGATCTGCCGGGTTACGGCTATGCAAAAGTATCCTCCGGCATGAGAGAAAAATGGGTTAAATCAGCTGAGCGTTACATCCTTAAGAGAGAAAATCTTGCCTGCCTTTTCGTGCTTCTGGACTCAAGACATGAACCTCAGAAATCCGATCTGGCCTTCATGGAGTTCCTTGGAATCAATCAGGTTCCTTTTGCCAGGGTATTCACAAAAACCGACAAGATTTCAGTGAATGCTCTTGAAAAAACAATAAACAGCGTTAACAATGAAATGCTAAGGGTCTGGGATACCCTTCCTCCCGCCTTCATCTCCTCGTCGGTGAAAAGGACAGGGAGGGAAGAGATTCTTGCATTCATTGAGGAAACTATAAAGAATTTCTCAAACGGGTAGGGTTCTCGCAGGGAATTTATAATTTTGTAGTCTCAAAAATTCAGTACTAAACGTTCAAAAATACAGTAGATGTACGGTAAGGCACCCATGAAGATTTTTTCCTGCAGAGCTTCGAGGCATCTGGCAGAAAAGATTGCGGCCGAACTGGGAATTGAGCTCGGTAAGAGTTCAGTTACAGAGTTCAGCGACGGAGAATTTCAACCCTGTTTCGATGAATCCGTCAGGGGCAACATGGTATTTATCGTTCAGTCGACCAATCCCCCGGCAGACAACCTTTTTGAACTTCTGCTGATGATCGATGCTGCCAAAAGAGCTTCTGCATATAAGGTAATAGCGGTTATACCCTATTATGGTTTCGCAAGGCAGGACAGAAAAGACCGTCCGAGGGTATCAATCGGAGCCAAACTGTCATCCGACCTGCTCGGGACAGCCGGCGTTGACAGGATAATCACCATGGATCTTCACGCCGACCAGATACAGGGTTTCTTCAATGTACCGGTTGACCACCTCTACGGATCAGCAATTTTTGCTCCCTATATTGAAAATCTGAACCTCAGCAATCTGACCGTTTCGGCTCCCGATATGGGAGGTTCGAAAAGGGCCAATGCCTATTCCAGGCATCTTCAGGCCGAGATGGTTCTTTGCTACAAACTGAGAAAGAGGCCCAACGTAATAGAGGAGATGTCGGTTCTCGGAGATGTTGAAGGCAGGAATGTTGTTATAATCGATGATATGGTCGATACAGCCGGAACAATGGCGCTTGCCTCACAGAAAATCCATGAGAAGGGAGCCCTTAGCATCCGGGCTTTCGCCACTCATCCCATTCTTTCCGGAAATGCAGTCAAGAGAATTGAAGACTCCCCCCTCACCGAACTGGTGGTAACTGATTCGGTGCCCTTTGAAAACAAATCCTCAAAAATAAAAGTACTGTCAATTGCTGAAATTCTGGCAAATACGATTCAGGCTGTCAACCTGAATCAGTCCATAAGTACGAATTTTGTATTCTGAATCCTTTGTAATATATTTGCAGGCCAATTTTTTAAGTCTAACGTGTAATGGGGAACTGTCGTAACGGCAGCTCTGAGTAGCACACAAATTATTTCTAATGAAGACAATTGAAATCAAAGGTTCCATCAGGACCGAACTTGGAAAGAAAAGCTCAAGGAACACAAGGAAGGAAGGAAATGTGCCGTGCGTTATCTATGGCAAGGAGCATAACGTACATTTTCATACTCATGAAAACAATTTCAAGAATCTGGTTTACACCCCCGACGCCCACCTGGTCAGTCTCGACCTTGACGGTAAGGAATACAAGGTGGTGTTGAAGGATATACAGTTCCACCCGGTTACAGACAAGATCACGCATGTTGATTTTGTTGAGATCTTTGATAAAAAGCCAATTGTAGTAAGCCTGCCCATAAGTATATCAGGCGATTCAGTCGGTGTGAAGGCCGGCGGTAAACTCAGGATCAAGAAAAGACATCTTAAGGTAAGAGGTCTCGCCAATGAAATCCCCGAATCGCTCCCCATTGATATCACAGATGTCAAAATCAACCATTCAGTTAAGGTTGGTGATCTCAAATATGATAACATTGAACTGATTGATCCCAAAATCACTACTATTCTTTCAGTAGCCACATCGCGCGTTGTTGCCAAGGAAGGTGCTGAAGGTGAAACGGCTGAAGGAAAACCTGAAGGCACGGCTGCCGAAGGAGCCGCACCGGCACCAGCTGCTGATTCGAAGGAAGGAAAATCGAAGTAATAAAAAACTCCTCCTAACAGGCAGGCAACATGAAATATCTGATAGTTGGCCTGGGCAATATTGGCGATGAGTACAGCGATACCCGTCATAATATAGGCTTTACAATACTTGATGCATTTGCTGCTGACTCGGGGGTTACCTTCTCCGACAGGAGATACGGATCAACTGCTGAAACCAGATTCAGGGGAAAGATCTTCATCCTTCTCAAGCCTTCCACCTATATGAATCTCAGTGGAAACGCTGTAAGATACTGGCTTACCAAAGAGAAAATTCCTGTTGAAAACCTGCTCGTAATAGTTGACGACCTCGCCCTGCCCCTTGGCAGCATCAGAATGAGGCCCAAGGGAAGCGATGGAGGCCACAACGGACTCGCTCATATCAACTCGGTTCTTGGAACATCTGAATATACACGCATAAGGATAGGTATCGGCAATGGCTTCAGAAAAGGCAGTCAGGTCAACTACGTTCTTGGACAATGGAACAAGGAGGAAAAAGAATTCCTGAGCGGAAGAATCAGTATTGTGATCGACATGATCAGATCGTTCGGCACAATAGGAACGGAACTCACAATGACAGCCTTTAACCGGACATCAAAACTGCCTGCCCGAAAGGAAACGAAGGAAGAAGGGAAAAAAGATCAGAAACCAAATGAACCCTGAACATGAAATATCAGGTATCCGCATTGACAAATTCCTCTGGTCGGTCAGGCTCTACAAAACCAGAAGCATTGCATCGGATGAATGCAGAAAGGGAAGGATTGTAATAAACAATGTCCAGGTCAAGCCATCCAGGATCGTTGAAGGCAATGAAATAATTACAATCAGAAAACCTCCTGTTACATACACCTATCGCGTCATCAAACCAATTGAGAACAGGGTTTCAGCAAAACTGGTCAGCAACTTCATTGAGGACCTTACCCCTGAGCAGGAGAAAATAAAACTTGAAATCAGACATTCCCCTTTCCCCGGATTCAGACTAAAAGGACTCGGAAGGCCCACCAAAAAGGAAAGGAGAAATCTCGACAGATTTATTGATGATCGCGATTCCGGCTGACAGGGTGGTATAAAGACGTATTATTGCCGGTTGGCATCATCAAATTACTCACCGGTTGAGATTTATCCTGTTCATTTTTTCTAAATTGCGATGATCTTAACAGAAAAACAAGGCATCATCCTCCCGGGATTTTGTAATTACCTGATTGTATGGGAAAAGAGAATATTGAAGATTACTCTGCCAGATATGCTCTGTTTAAAAGAACAGTTGGTTTCTGGCATGATAATATTTATTACAGGAAAGTCATTACAATCGGTGCCGAAAATATTCATCCGGACCATCATCTGATTTTTGCTCCCAACCATCAGAATGCGCTGATGGATGCACTGGCCGTTGTATTTACCCATTCAGGCCAGCCTATTTTCCTCGCCCGCTCTGATATTTTCAAAAAAAAGGCAATTGCCTCTTTTTTATATTTCATCAAAATGCTTCCTGTTTACAGGATTCGTGACGGCTTCAGCGCCCTCAAATCAAATGATGAAATATTCCACAAGACGATTGATGTCATCAGGAACAAAAACGGGCTTGTGATACTGCCAGAAGGCGACCATGCCGGTTTCAGGAGGCTTCGCCAGCTTAAAAAGGGAATATGCCGGGTTGCCTTCCAGGCCGAGGAAGCTCAAAACTTCGGGCTGAACATCAAAATAATCCCTGTTGGAATTGAGTACACAAATTACCGGAGAGCGAGGCAGGTGCTGACTGTGGTCTACGGGAAGCCGATAGAGGTATCCGAATACCATCAGCTTTACAGGGAAGCTCCTGAAAGAGCACTTAACAAACTAAGGGAAAGACTCTCGGACGAGATCAAAAAACTGATGGTGCATATTGAATCAGTTGATGATTATGAGGCTATCGACGAACTGAGAAGCATTGTAAACGGGAAATACAGTGACGACATAAAATTCCCGAAACTGTACCGCGACCGGAATCTTATAAGCAAACTCAACTCCCTGAAGACAACCAACCCTGAGAAATTCGATCGTATATGCTCACTCAGCCTGAGTGTAAAAGAACAGGCAAAAAAACTGAAAGTCACCTACAAGCTTCTTGAGAAGAAAAAACATCCGCTGGGCTGGCTTCTGGCAGGAATGGCAGGACTGCTGGCAACCTTCCCGCTCTGGTTGTTTGGCAACATTTTTACTCTGACATTCTTTGCCCCTCCGGAACTGCAGATTAAGAAAACCAAAGATCCGCAATTTCACAGTACGATGCGGTTTGGGATCTCGTTTGCCCTGGCATTCATATTCCTGCCCATATATCTTATCCTTTGCCTTCTCATATTTTCGCCATGGTGGCTTGCTATAATGATATTTATTGCAATTCCTCTTTCAGGCCTTTTTGCATGGAGTTATAATCTGCTGCTCAGGAGAATCACCGGAGGTTTAAGAGTAAGGAAATATTTAAGCGACAAAAACAAGGACTTTTCAGCCCTCAGGCTTAACTATGATGAGCTCATCTCGCTCGTTTCAGAATTGAAAGATGAATAAAAAGTCGATTTTCAAGGATAAGGTGGTGTGGATCACAGGGGCATCTTCAGGCATAGGCGAAGCTCTTGTATATGAATTTGCTGGTCTTGGCGCCAGGGTGATTGCATCATCAAATGATCCGGAAGGGCTGGAACGAGTGAAGCTTAACTGCACCAGACCGGATGCTGTCAGGTGTGTTCCATTCGACCTTTCCGAGACTCCAGAAATAAATAAAATCGTTGAAAATCAGATCGGTTCATTCGGTCAGGTCGATTACCTGCTTAACATTGGCGGAATAAGCCAGCGATCGAGAATAGAGGAAACACCTCTCTGGCTTGACAGGAAGATTTTTGAAATCAACTACTTCGGTACAATAGCTCTTACCAAGGCGGTTTTGCCGTACATGATAAACAGGAAATCGGGTCACATACTGGCAACAAGCAGCATAACAGGCCGGTTCGGCTTCCCTCTCAGATCAGCCTACTCAGCATCAAAACAGGCACTCCACGGTTTCTTTGAGACGCTGTTTCTTGAAAACAAGGCAAACAGTATAAGAACATCCGTCATAATACCCGGAAGGGTGAGAACAGGAATTTCATTGCACGCCCTTGATAAGGAGGGAGAGGAATATGGAAAAATGGATGCCGGCCAGGCAAACGGAATACTTCCTGAACAGGCGGCAAGGACAATAATCAGGGGTATAATAAGAAATAAAAGAGAAATACTGGTTGGAAGAGGTGAGCTTATCATGCTTTATATCAGGCGGATTTGTCCCTGGCTCTTTTTCAGGATAGCAGACAAGGTAAAAAACTAACAGGATAGAAAGAATTGAAGGAGATGAAAGAAGGTTACAAGTTGGGCGGCATACAGCAGATAGGCATCGGTGTTAATGATCTGAAAGAGGCCTGGAGATGGTACAGTCATATGTTTGGAATGGATTGCCGTATTTTTGATGATAAAACAGAAGCCAATCTGATGCTTCCCTATACAGGCAACGTTCCCCAGAGCCGGCATGCCATTCTTGCCCTGAACCTCCAGAGCGGAGGCGGGTTCGAGGTATGGCAGTACCAGGAAAGAAAGCCTGTCGAGATAGAGGAAGAAATCAGCCTTGGCGACCTCGGAATCCTTGTTTGCAAAATCAAGGTGAAGGATATCCGTGAGGCACATTCCTTTTATAAGAACGAGGGTTGCACTCTCGGCGAAGGTACGGCCGATGACCCTTCAGGAAATCCTTCCTTCTTCGTTAAGGATCCTTTTGGCAACCTGTTTCAGATCGTGGAAGGGAACAACTGGTTCATGAACGAGAACAAAATCAGCGGCGGTGCCTATGGGGCAATACTGGGAGTGACGGATATTGATAAATCCCTTGCAATATATTCGGATATCCTGGGCTACGACAATGTTGTTTATGACAAAACCGGGTATTTTCCCGACCTCGGATCCCTTCCGGGAGGGAAAAAAGAATTGCGCAGGGTCCTTCTGAAGAGAACCAAACCATTCTCGGGTTACTTCAGCAGAATCTTCGGACAGAGCGTAATAGAACTGATCAGTGCTCCGGGTAATGCCGGCAAAAAGATTTACCAGGACAGGTTCTGGGGCGATCCGGGGTTCATACATTTATGTTTCGACATCTTTGAAATGGATAAGCTTAGAGAACATTGTGTAAGCCTGGGTTATCCCTTTGTTGTCGACAGTATGGATTCAAGGGATGGAAACAGTTTTGAGATGGGTGATGCCGCGGGCCATTTTGCCTATATTGAGGATCCCGACGGAATTCTGCTGGAATTTGTTGAGTCGCATAAAATGAGGATATCAAAACGACTCGGATGGTATGTTAACCTTAAAAACAGAATAGGTTATAAACCCCTGCCCGGATGGTTGCTTAAATTGCTGAGATTCTCGAGAGTAAAAGATATCTGACACCTTCCGGAGACTTCCGGCATTAGGCTGAACAGATTCTTAAAGGGCAGCTTCCCTGAGTGACTCTGCCTCCTTCATTACTCTCATAATATTGCCTCCCCATATTTTGGCAATATCCTTACTGTTATATCCCCTGCGGAGCAGTTCAATTGTGATGTTCTTCATATCAGCCACACTCATGCATCCTTCCACTCCCCCGCCGCCGTCAAAGTCGGTTCCGATTCCGACGTGGTCAATCCCGATAACCTGGACAACATGATCAATGTGATCCGCCACATCATTTACAGTGGCAAGCTTTTCATATCTTTCCTTTATGGCCCTGTATTCTTCCCTGGCAGTCTTCTTCTCTTCCTCCCCGAGTAATCCGAAATCACCATATTTCTCGGCAAATTCCTTGAGCCCGGCATCAAGCTGCGGGTTGGGATCAGGTATCTTAAGATAATCACTCAGAATGCAGATCTGTATAACACCTCCGTTATCCTTCAGTGCAAGCAGCATGTCATCGTCGAGGTTCCTGGGCGATTCGCACAATGCCCTGCAGGATGAATGGGATGCAATAACCGGAGCAGTCGACATTTCCAGGACGTCATAGAATGAATTGTCGGAGATATGTGATACATCGACCATCATGCCAAGACGGTTCATCTCCGCTACAACCTTCTTTCCGAATTCAGAAAGACCGTCATGTTCAGGCCCCCTGGGGTCGGTGGAGGAGTCACAGATATCATTGTTCCTGGTGTGGGAAAGCGTAATATATCTGGCTCCCCTGTCGTAGAAAGCCTTTACCCTGCTGATATCCAATCCAATAGGATAGCCATTTTCTATACCTATGAAAGCTGCAATCTTACCCTCTTTCTTAAGCCTTAAAGCATCACCGGGGGAAGTTGCAATACCTGCCATATCCGGGTATTTCTCCACATTTGACCGGACCTTGTCGAGAACGCTCAGTGCGTACTCGTAGATTGCATTATACGCTGAATCATTCCTTGGCCCCTGGCTTGTGAACACGGCAAAGAATTCGGCATCAAGCCCGCCTTCCTCCATCCTGGGAAAATCAACACATCCCTCGGTATGCCTGACCCCAAGATCAAAGGCGGACCTTGCAATATTCATCGGTGTATCACAATGGGTGTCAACAGTAAGTGTCTTCGCATGAATCCTTTCAGCCTGGCTTACCAGCCGGCTGGTATTGTCCATACATGCCGGAAACAGCATTAATATAAGTATAAAACAGATGACTCTGTTCATAGGTCGATAAATATCTTTTCTCAATGCAAGATAACCTAAAATGACATATTAAACTTTCTGATAACCTGCATTTAACACTATTTAACAAGAAAAACCCTGTCCGCGTTCGGGCGGACAGGGTAGCCATGAAAAGAATGGAAAAATTGCTTTTTGGACAGTAAAAGCTTCTTTC
>JAVEXG010000220.1:0-3957 GCA_034004115.1 Bacteroidales bacterium
AAAACCCGGATTATCGTCTTCATATTGGCAGATGATTTTATATCCGAAGGATCAAAAATTATACCACAAAAACAAAAATAAGATTTTCCCCTAAAGGAACGTTATATCATGGTATGTATATTTATCATCAATTATTTTTATATTTGGACTTCTGCAATGCATCTATCACTTTGTTATGGAAATAAACAGTAACGGCACGGTTGACTCCGGGCCTCAATGTTCTGAGGAAGAGTATGCAAAACGAAAAAACCTGATCGAGACCTATTCAATAATCTCGCTCATCTGTCTGATTCTTGCAGTAATTCTCATTTCCTTCGGTGTACGTCTGCTTGCCGGAATACTTATTATCGCAGGCGCCACAATGGTGATTCTGATAACCCGCAAATCAGGAACCCTTCTGAGAACAGCAAGGGAATCTATTGAAGAAGCCTCCTCCTCAAGTGAGAAGAAGGAAGATGTCATAGCAGGATTTTCGCACAGGATAAGAGAGCCTCTCAATAATCTTGTCATTATTTCCGACCTGCTGTTAAACACCGATCTGCAGAAAAAACAAAAGGAACTTGTCGAAACCTTCGTCGCCTCCACAAACAACATGGTGACAATTGTTAATGAATTAACAATGGAATCGGCAGGGAACATCAGCTACGGATCAAGAAAACCCATAAGATACAATATGCTTTCCACGATCCAGAACACTATTGACCTTTTCAAACAGAAGGATAAGGCAAACCTCGATTTTATTTTCAGCAGAAAGGATTACGGTGAATATGAATGCAGCGGCGATCCGATAATAATCAAACAGATCCTTCTCGATATTTTCAACACTATTGAAGCCCAGGGATCAGGAATGCCCACCAAAGTCACGATAAACCTGAGGAAAGAAAGGCAATCGGAACATGTAAATAATATTGACATCAGGATACAGACCGACAGAAAAATAAGCTTCATTGACCATGAGGGCACTTCTGGCCAGCTTGCCTCCCGGCTGATTGCCCGGAAAAAAGGAAGATACAGCCAGGAACAGGGCGAAAATTTCTCGGTGCTCACGGTAAGCATGCCATTTGCCAGTCCTGCTGCCGGACAAATTCTGCCAGGACAAACGGAAACAGGCGACGGTCAGGCCAGGGAAAGGGTTCGGAAAGAAATGAAAGACGCGAGGATCCTCCTCGTTGAAGACAATCTCATTAACCAGAAGATCACTCTTCTGACGCTAAAGCCGCTTGTCGGCTTCATCGACACGGCGTCGAACGGGCAGGAGGCTTTAGAGAAGCTCGGGGAGGCGAATTACGATCTCATCCTTATGGATATCGTGATGCCAGTGATGGACGGGATAATGGCTGCTGAAAAAATCCGCGAGATGGAGGATGGTTCAGGAATTCATATTCCGATTATTGCAATAACGGCAAATGCAATGATAGGCGACAGGGAAAAATGCCTCTCGTCCGGGATTGATGATTATATATCAAAACCTTTTCAGCCTTCGGCGCTTGTGGAAAAGATAAGTCAGCTGCTCTGACATTTGAATGAGTCTGTCGACACAATGCCATACTGAACCGGAACTGATCAGTGCATATCTGATTACTGCTTTCAGGCAGAAGCAGTATCCTTTCCCTTCCTTACAAGCCGTTCAAATTTAAGGGAGAAGGAAGGCACAAACGAATCAAAACCAAGAGCATCCCACTTCGCGTCAACACTTTCGATAGTTGCCTTATCGGAACATACGACGTTCGGCCAGAGCCGGGGAAATCCGCCCGGGCGATAAAGCTTGATGGTTCCGTCGATCAGAACTGAATCAGGAGCTATAAAACAATGATCCCTCCGGGGATCAGAATTTCCAAGTATTTGCCAGGCAACAACATACAGATTATCGAGATCAACTGTATGATCTACAACCAGTACCAGCCTGTACCTCAGCAGGCCGTAATTGTCCTTCAGGAGACCGCAGATTTTTGCAACACTCCCTGGGTCCTCCGACGGGTCAGTACCAATTACAAGTATTCCCAAAATGCCGTTCACCGGATATTCCCTGAATTCCTTTACAAATGGTGCATTCAGAATAACTGACGGGTCACCGGCGGCAGACTCCTTCTTAATATAGCTGATTGCAATTCCTCCGGTCTCTTCCGGCAGTTTAACAGTTGCATCCACACCGGCTTTGCCTCCGAATGAAAAACTGTCAGAGGAATGATCCAGAACATCCATAGGACCAGAAGAAAACATAAAATCTCTTTCGGGATTAATGCTTTGCAGAACATGGGCGGTCAGTTCCGCGTAATTTCTTATGTCAACATCGCCGCTTACCACCACAATGTATTTTGAAAACATCATCTGTCCTGCGCCTGAAAGTGAGCTGATAACCTTCATTCCCTGGCCTGGGAAGCTCTTCTTGACTTTTACAATTACCAGGTTATGGGCAACGCCCGGCTCGGGCATGTGGAAATCAATTATTTCGGGCTGGATTGCAAGCTTCATCGGCGACAGGAAGATCTTTTCGGTAGCCATTGCCAGGTAAGCATCCTCATGAGGGGGTATCCCGACTATTGTGGCCGGATATACAGCATCCCTGGCATGGGTGATACAGGTTACATGAAAAACAGGATAAAGGTCCGCAAGGCTGTAGAAACCGGTGTGATCCCCGAAAGGTCCCTCCGTAACCAGGGGTTCAGCGGGGTCAACAAATCCTTCGATTACAATATCGGCATCGGCCGGGACATAAATATCGTTAGTCAGGCATTTCACGAGCTTCACGCGCTTTTTCCTGAGAAACCCGGCAAGGATGTATTCATCTATATTTTCAGGCAGAGGAGCCGTAGCGCACCATGCATAAACAGGATCGCCTCCAAGTGATACCGAGACAGGCATCTTTTTCTCTGTCTTCTTCCACTCCTCATAATGATTGGCCCCTGTTTTATGCCTGTGCCAGTGCATCCCTGCGGTGTCGGGTCCGAACACCTGCATCCTGTACATTCCTGCATTAGTTTTTTTTGTAACCGGATGATAAGTATTTACAACAGGGAGTGTAATGAATCGTCCGCCGTCGTGCGGCCAGCATTTCAGGACAGGCAAAACTGAGAGATCGGGCTTATTATGAATCACCTGCTGGCATCTGCCCCTCTTTGCTGTTTTCACCGGAAGATAACCTGCAATCCTCAGTAATCCTTTCAGGGACTTTATCTTGCCGGTTATTCCGTCTCCCGGACCAGTCAGCGTATTAAACACCTTCTCCAGCTCTTCCCCTGTACCTGAGATGTCATCCGTCCCAAGAGTCATCGACATCCTCCTCTCCGATCCATAGGCATTCATCAGGACGGGGAACCTGGTTCCGTTATTTTCAAAAAGGAGGGCTTTTCCACCGGTTTTCACTATCCTGTCGGTGATCTCAGCTATCTCCAGGACGGGATCTGCAAAGGTAACTATCCGGTGAAGTTCACCGGCTTCCTCAAGTCGGGCAATAAAGTCAGCGAGTCCTGAATATGGCATCTTATCGGAATTAGTGAGTCAAAGTTATCGAAAAGACACAAAAGAAAGGCAGGTGACAGGTGCAAAAAGCGGTTATGACGGGTAAGGCTGGTGTACGGGGGTATATAAAACAGTAATGGGAACCATTCCGAGGAGTAGTTCCCATTCACCGTTTGCAACCGAAGCCGCTAACGGCGCCAGGTTACTGTTATTTGACCGGCTGAATTTCCTGATACAAGACCTGGATATTCAACCCATGGCTTTCGGGTTATGCCTGTTACAGCATGACCTTCCGGCTGTCCTTTTGTCCGGTCTTGCGATCGGACTTCCGGGACGAAGTGTCCTTCAGGCTGCCGATGTCGTTTCCCGAAGGATCCGGATCAGCTCAGAAAATTGCGTGCCGAAGCTCGTTTTCTCCTGATGCCCTGTGACTGAATCGTTGAAAGAACGTTTCCGGTTTCATCGATCTGCCTGGTATCCTGAACCGGAGTTCATTTG
>JAVEXG010000059.1:0-18666 GCA_034004115.1 Bacteroidales bacterium
CAATAAAAACAATAGCGGCCGAAGGAAGCTACGCTGCTGTTTTTGACACGGCAGCCGGAGGCAATATTCTCTTCGCCAATCCTAAATTTGACATTAGCGATCAGGTACTTGAGAAATTAGGTTATAAGAATTAATTAATTATTTTTGCATCATTACTTTAAAAAACAAATCAGAATGAAAAGAATTATAGGAATCCTTGCAGTTATACTTATTGCAGCATTTATTGGACAGAACGTTTTTTCCCAGAATTTGAAATTTGGACATATAAACCGTACTGAACTCATTCAGGCCATGCCGGAGTATGATTCTGCGCTGGTGACTCTTGAAAAATTGAATACGGATTTAACGAATACGGCTGAATTGCTACAGGTTGAACTTAACAACAAGTATGAAACCTATCTGAAGGAAAGCAGGAATCTGACCGATCTGGTACGTCAGACCAAGGAAACGGAACTTAATGATTCACAGAGGAGACTTACCGAATTCCAGACAAATGCACAGACCACCATGCAGGAAAAGCAGGTTGAGCTCTTCACTCCGATAACCCAGAAAGCCGATAAGGCAATTAAGGATGTTGGAAAGGAAAATGGTTTCGTTTATGTTTTTGACACTTCCATTGGTGCAATCACATACTTTGACGAGGCAAAAAGCACCAACGTTCTGCCCCTGGTAAAAACGAAACTTGGGATTAAATAGCTTAAGCATGAAATATAAGTGACCATCTGCGAACCGGCAGGTGGTCATTTTTTTAATATTTTTCCCCGTGAAGGAACAACCTATCGGAATTTTCGATTCGGGAGTCGGAGGACTTACCGTTGCAAATGCAATAAAACAGATACTCCCGGGTGAAAGCCTGGTTTACTTTGGCGACACTGCTCACCTGCCCTATGGAGACAAATCAGCAGAGGCCATCAGGTACTACTCGGGAAAGATCACTGAATTCCTTCTCGATCACAACGCGAAGGTGATTCTGGTAGCCTGCAATTCAGCCTCCGCGTCGGCATTCGATACATTGCAAAAGGAATTCCAGGACAGGGCCCCGCTGATCGACGTTATCGATCCGGTTGTGGATTACCTTGCCACAAGGAATTTCAGAAAGGTAGGAGTGATTGGTACAAAAAGGACTATAAGCTCCGGTACCTACGATGCAAAAATCAGGGAAAGAATACCAGGGACCCGGCTGGTGTCGATGGCTACCCCCCTGCTTGTTCCCATGATCGAGGAAGGATTCATTTTCGATGATATCAGCAATGCGATAATCCGGACCTACCTTTCAAACGATGCACTGAAAGGTATAGAGGCGCTTATACTGGGCTGCACTCATTATCCGATAATAAAGAACCAGATAAGCAAATTCTTCAATTTTAATATTGAGGTTGTGGATTCAGCAAGGATAGTCTCGATGATCCTGAGGGATACCCTGGAAAAGAACGATCTGCTGAATGATTCAGGCCGCGTCAGCGACCAGTTTTTCATTTCGGATTATACCCCATATTTTGAGAAAATAGCAAAGATGTTCTTTGAGGGGGACATAAACCTGAAGAAAGCCGACATCTGGAGCTGATCTGTTAATTGAAAATCTGGTATTCGTAATAAGCCCTTAGTATTAAGTCGGGTGTCTTCAGTTCATGGAGAGGATACTTGGGCCAACATGATCAAAATCATACTATAATAGCAATATTTAGCTGATTTTTCGTTCTTTAATTAGTTACATTTGTCCTGTCCCGACAGAAAAAAATTCAAAAGAAAGTACTCACTTTTAGTAATTTGCACGACATCATGCGAAAAAAATGCACGGTTATTGAAAAAGAAGATGTAGTAATCAGGTTTTCGGGGGATTCCGGCGATGGGATGCAGCTGACAGGTACATTGTTTTCAGATACTGCTGCCATCTATGGAAACGACCTGACTACTTTTCCCGATTATCCGGCCGAGATCCGGGCGCCCCAGGGAACAGTGGGAGGTGTCTCCGGATATCAGGTTCATCTTGGACATTCTGAAATTTATACCCCCGGCGATTTTGCCGATGTTCTGGTGGCAATGAATCCTGCGGCTGTCCGGGCCAATATCAAATGGACCAAATTCGGAGGAACCATAATATACGATAAGGACAATTTCACGGAAAAGAATATAGAAAAAGCCGGCTACAAAAGCGATCCTGTTATCGAGGATAACCTTGATCAGTATAATCTGATTGCAGCCCCGATTTCATCGATGGTTAAGGAGGCCCTCAGGAACCTGAACCTCGATCAGAAGACCATTCTCCGTACCAAAAACATGTTTGCCCTCGGAATGGTTTACTGGCTTTTTGACCGTAAGCTTAAGTACACTGAACAATTTTTTGAGAAGAAGTTCAGCAAGAAGCCCGAATTAATTGAGGCTAACAAAATTGCCCTTCGTGCCGGCTATTATTATGCCGAGACGATAGAAGCCCTGGCCCCGATAAGGATTAATCCCGCACCCATAGCCAAAGGCAGATACCGCAGCATATCCGGGAATATAGCCACTGCCTGGGGCTTGCTGGCTGCCGCGGAAAAGGCCAGCCTTCAGCTGTATATCGGTTCATATCCGATTACCCCTGCTACCGGAATTCTTGAAGAGCTTGCCGCACGGAAAGACCTTGGAGTAAAAAGTTTTCAGGCGGAAGACGAAATAGCCGGAATCTGCACCGCCCTTGGTGCCAGTTTTGCCGGAATGCTTGCCGTTACTTCCACTTCAGGCCCCGGCCTTGCCCTTAAGTCTGAGGCAATCGGCCTTGCTGTAATGGCCGAACTTCCAATCGTGATTGTCGATGTCCAGCGCGGAGGACCATCAACAGGACTTCCCACAAAAACTGAACAGTCCGATCTTCTTCAGGCGCTCTTTGGCAGAAACGGAGAAAGCCCGGTTGTAGTTCTTGCAGCAAGCACCCCCACCGACTGCTTCCGGTATGCTTTCGAAGCAGCCCGGATTGCTGTTGAGCATATGACTCCTGTAATCCTGCTGACTGACGGATATCTGGCAAACGGAACCGAGCCGTGGAAAATCCCTTCAATGAAAAGCCTTCCTGATATCCATCCGCCTTATGCATCAGGCCAGGAACTCCCGTTTATTCCTTATAAAAGGGACCCTGAAAAACTGTCAAGATTCTGGGCTGTTCCGGGGACTCCAAACATGGAGCACAGAATCGGAGGACTTGAGAAAACAGTAAAGGGAACAGTGTCTTACGTGCCTGAAAACCATGAACTCATGGTTGGCTTAAGAGAACAGAAAGTGGCGCGTGTTGCAGCCAAGGTACCCGATCTGAAAGTAAGCGGTGAGGAATCAGGCGACCTTCTGGTTGTAGGATGGGGAGGTTCGTACGGCTACCGGATCATGGCAGTAAATGAACTTCAGGCCGAGGGACATAAAATCAGCAACGTGACTTTCAACTATATCAATCCGCTTCCCGGTAATGTGAGGGAAATTTTCAGCAAATTCAGGAAAATTGTAGTGTGTGAGCTTAACCTTGGCCAGTTTGCCAATTATCTCAGGATGAAATATCCCGAATTCCAATATGAAAAAATAAATAAGGTGCAGGGGCATCCTTTTACAATTAATGAGATCAAGGAACAGTGCTTAAAACTTTTGTAAAGCAGAGCTATGAACGAAACAATCACAAACAAGTTGACTCCGAAGGATTTCAAGAGCGACCAGGAGGTACGCTGGTGCCCCGGTTGCGGTGACCATGCAGTTCTCAATGCAGTGCAGAAAGCGCTCTCTGAACTGGGAATTCCAAAGGAAAAATTCGCCTTTATCTCGGGAATAGGCTGCTCATCACGATTCCCCTATTATATGAATACCTACGGCTTCCACGGAATCCATGGACGTGCTTCCGCAATAGCCACCGGGGTTAAAATAGCAAATCCGGAACTTTCTGTATGGCAGATAACAGGCGACGGTGATGCCCTGGCAATCGGAGGGAATCACTTCATCCATGTTGTAAGACGAAATCTCGACATCAATATAATTCTGTTTAACAACGAAATATACGGCCTTACAAAAGGCCAGTATTCCCCTACATCCGACAAGGGACTTGTTACAAAAACATCACCGTTCGGAACCATAGAAGAGCCGTTTTCAGTGGGCGAACTTGTGATAGGGGCAAGAGGAAAATTCATTGCCCGTACTGTGGATGCCAATGTTACCCTTTCTACCCAGATTTATATTGAAGCGGCAAGGCATAAAGGAACTTCAGTAGTAGAAGTGCTCCAAAACTGCGTGATATTCAACGACGGGATTCATGAAAAGGTGACAGGAAAGGAAGTCCGCGACGACCGGACACTTATTCTGAAGCAGGGAGAGCCTATGATCTTCGGAAAGGAGAATGACAAAGGACTTATTCTCGAAGGATTGAAGCTGAAAGTAGTTAAAATCGGAGAAAATGGCATAACTGAAAAGGATATCCTGGTTCACGATGCCACCGAACCCAATCCGGGAATTCAGTATATGCTTGCCAATATGAAATATCCCGAATATCCCGTTGCACTTGGCGTTATCAGAGCTGTTCCGGGTCCGACGTATGAAAAAGAACTTGAAAACCAGATAGAACAGGTCAGAAGCAAATCCAAAATCAAAAATATGGACGACCTGCTCAACAGCGGATCGGTCTGGGATGCCTGATGACTCTTCACCGGGACCTCATCCCGGATTTCTCATTTAATAAAGCAGCATCCTGTAATTCATGACAGGGATGGCAGAATTTTAGTAATTTTAAATTCTGATCCTTTTAATTTTTGTCTGATGGATGCCAATACACAATTAACACCCGAATTCAACCGGCTGGTGCATGAACAGAGGGAGCGACTGAAGGAACTCGGATGCATCAATCAGACTACCTATATCCTTAAGGAAAATAAACCGGTGGAGGAAACCCTTCAGCACATTGTTCTCCTTCTGCCTGCAGCCTGGCAGTATCCCGAATATACTGTTGCAAGGATAACCTTTATGAACAAACAGTTTGAATCTCCTGATTTCCGGGAAACGGAATGGAGAATGGCTCAGGAATTCAGCACAATTGATGAGGAGACCGGACTAATTGAGATCTTTTATACAAAGGAATTCAGGGAGGAATATGAAGGACCCTTCCTCAAGGAAGAGAGAGATCTTGTTATAAACATTGCCAGCCTTATCAATGGTTATATAAACAGTTACAGGGCCAGGGACATTATACGGACCACGGGATCGATCCAAAAGCAGGAGGATGATTACCAGACGGTGTCAAGCAAGAAGCTCCTCCAGAGATTCCTTGACAGGCATAATGCCGAGAGAGACGTGTTTCACGATCTTCAGCCCTTCAAGGTAAAGGAGATACTGCTCGTAGCAAACCTGTACGATGCATATTCAATTGAAGGAGAAGGCAGGTTTGCCGACCACATCCTGGGGGAATACTTTCAGATGAGTATTACTTCCATTCCGAGAGTAACGGGGGTATCGAGCGAGGAGGAGGCATTCAACAGACTCAGGGCCCGCCATTACGATCTTGTTATAATCATGATCGGTGTCGACAAGGAGGGTCCGATGGAGATGTGCAGGAAGATAAAGAATAAGTATCCATACCTGCCGACTTATCTGCTGCTCAACAATTCCTCCGACATGGATTTTGTAAAGAGGCAGAAGGAAAAAGGTGTTCCATTTGACAACTATTTTGTGTGGACCGGCGAATCAAAGGTGTTCTTTGCCATGGTCTCACAGCTCGAGGACAGGGTGAATGTCGAAAACGACACACAAAAAGGACTCACTGGGGTTATTCTTCTTGTAGAGGATTCGGCCGACTACTATTCAAGCTACCTCCCCATGCTTTACAGCCTGGTGATGGACCAGACAAAAAAGCTTATTCAGGATGTTTCAACCGATGAACTCTACAAGGTTTTGAAACTCAGGGCAAGACCAAAAATACTGCTGGTTTCATCATGGGAAGCAGCAATAGTTGTTTTCAATAATTACCGCAATAACCTGCTGTGCGTTATTTCGGACATGGCTTTCCCTAAAGACGGGGTATTGAATGATAAAGCCGGATATGAGCTCATAAAACTTATCAAATCATATCTTCCTAATCTGCCCACTGTCCTTCAGTCGGCGGATCCGGAAAATGCCAGATATGCCTTTACACTGAAATCCAACTTCATAAACAAGAATTCCGAAAGCCTGCTTCAGGACCTCAAATCATTCATAAATTATTACCTGGGATTCGGTCATTTTGTATACCGCGACAACAGCGGAAGGCAGATTGCAATTGCAAAATCGATGAAGGAGTTCGAGGCCTACCTTGAGACAATCCCGGAAGATTCGCTTGCATATCATGCCATGAAAAATCATTTCTCCCTCTGGCTTATGGCAAGGGGAGAAGTCAAGATTGCCAAATACATTAATCCGGTCAAGGTTACCGATTTTGAGAACCTAAACCAGCTCAGGGAATTCCTGCTCGACATAATCCGTAAGCGGAGGCAGGAGCTGAATAAGGGAAGAGTAATCATTTTCGAGGAATCCGCAATCATTGATGAGACAAACGTGGTATCCCTGACTCCAGGTTCACTGGGAGGAAAAGGGAGGGGACTGGCTTTCATCAATACCCTGATCTACAGTTTTGAGCTTGGAAGACTGATTCCCGGCATAAATGTGAAGACCCCCATAACGGCGATTATCGGGACGGATGAGTTTGACATGTTTATGGAGAGGAACCATCTGTGGCAGATGGTAAAGGAGGAGAAGGACTTTGAGGTTATACAGAAGGCTTTTCTCGGAGGCAGTCTGAGCTACACCCTCGAAAAAAAGCTGAGAGTATTTGTAAGAAAGATGACCAGGCCGCTGGCAGTGCGGTCATCAAGCCTATTTGAAGATTCACAGAATCAACCTTTTTCAGGGATATTCGGGACTTATCTGCTGCCAAACAACAATCCTGAACCGGATATAAGGCTTAAGCAGCTCGCGGAAGCAATTAAGCTGGTGTTTGCTTCTGTTTATTCCAGGGATGCAAGAGGCTATTTTGAAGCTATTAATTATAAAATAGAGCTTGAAAAAATGGCTGTGGTTATCCAGGAGGTTGTCGGGAACAGGTATGAGGATGCCTTTTATCCGCATATCAGCGGATCGGCTCAATCATTCAATTTCTATCCTGTTGCCCACATGACCCCCGAAGACGGATTTGCGGTTGCAGCACTGGGACTTGGCCAGTACGTGATGGAGGGGAATCTGGCCTACAGGTTCTCTCCTGCCTACCCGACACTCGAAATAATATCACAGAAAGATCTTTACAGAAATTCCCAGCTGTGGTTCTATGCAGTCGATATGTCGCTCAGGGAGCTGAACCTTCTGGAAGGAGAAAATGCGGGACTGAGAATGCTCGAGGTGAGTGATTCTGAACGGCATGGGACCTTGCAGCACATGGCTTCAGTAATGAATCCTGACAATGATACTATAATACCTGGACTGGATTCCCCGGGTCCCAGGGTAGTGAATTTTGCCGACGTGCTGAAATATAATTATGTGCCTCTTGCCCAGGCTCTGAAGACGGTGCTCGAAGTTGTTACAGAAGCCTGCGGGACGCCTGTCGAAATAGAATATGCCGTTGATCTTAACAAGGACGAATCAGGGAACGCATCATTTTATCTTCTCCAGATTAAACCGATGCTGGGAATTGGAGCAGGATACAGAATCGATCAGGGATCGATAGATGAGGATAAACTGCTGCTTCTTACACATAAGAGTATGGGAAACGGGCTGGTGGTTGATATTGCCGACATAGTCTTCATCGAACCCGAAAGATTTGACAACAACCTTACAGTCAGCATGGCTGAAGAAATAGCCGCTATAAACGAACAGATGGTAAGGGAGAACAGGAAATATATCCTGATTGGTCCCGGCCGGTGGGGAAGCCGCGACAGATTCCTCGGAATCCCCGTTGTATGGCCGCAGATATCGGGAGCAAAGGTTATTGTGGAAGTGGCTCTTACTGATTTCCATCCGGATGCCTCGCTGGGTTCTCACTTCTTCCATAACGTTACATCGATGAATGTCGGGTATTTTTCAGTTGACCACAACTCGCGCCAGGATATCATACACTGGGACAGAATAAGGGAAGGCCGGCTAATCGGAACAGGACATTTTTACCGGCATGTAAGGTTTGACAAACCACTGACCGTCAGTATGGACGGGAGAAAGGGAATGGCAGTGATTTCTACGAATTGATAAAATCTCTATACATGACGATTATTGAAGGCATACTTGATCTGCAGAAATACGACTTCACCGACACCTCGTTCGACCTTCTGATGCAGAAGAGGATTCGCCGGGTACTTATTATTTGCAGTAACTACGATAATTACATGCTTGAGGAAGACGGGAGAATCGATGAGCAGATTTTCAATGAGTATGTCTCCCTGAACCTGAAATACCCTCCGACATTCGTCCAGACCGATAACGCTGACGATGCACTGAAGATACTTGAGAATGATAAAATTGACCTGGTCATTTCAATGCTCAGCCTGAGGGGAACCGATGTGTTCGCGATGGCAAAAATGATAAAAGCCAGGTTTGAACACATCCCCGTTGTGGTGCTTACCTATTTTTCCAGGGAAGTTTCCCTCCGGCTTGAGGGCGAAGATCTGAGCGCAATCGATTATGTTTTCTGCTGGCTGGGCGATGCCTCGCTGATCCTGGCTATAATCAAGCTTATCGAGGACAAGATGAACGCCGACTTCGATATAGAGAATATAGGAGTCCAGGCAATCATACTGGTTGAGAACTCGATAAGATATGTCTCGTCGTACCTTCCCAGTCTTTACAGGATTGTTCTTCAGCAATCGATTGATTTTCAGCGGGAGGCATTGAATGAGCATCAGCGGATGCTCAAAATGAGAGGCCGTCCGAAGATACTGCTTGCCAATAATTACAATGATGCCCTGGCACTTTACAGGAGACACAAATACAATGTATTGGGTTTGATCTCCGACATCAGCTACAAGAAGGATAATGTTGTTGATGAAAATGCCGGAATAGAGCTGTGCAAGGTTGTTATGGCCGATGATGATAAGGTCCCGTTCCTGATTCAGTCGTCAAGTCAGGTGCACAAGAAAATTGCTGAAGAACTTGGTGCCGGATTTATCTTCAAGTATTCAAAATCGCTGTCCCTCGAGCTTAGAAATTTTATAATCCAGAACCTGGCTTTCGGACCTTTTGTATTCAAGAATCCTGAGACAATGGAGCCGATAGCAATTGCCACCGATCTGCAAAGCCTTCAGCAAAAGCTGCTTACTATTCCTGATCAGACGCTCGAATATCATGCAACCAGGAACCATTTCTCCAAATGGCTCAATGCGAGGGCTCTGTTCCCCGTTGCCCAGTTGTTCAAGTACATCAGGAAGGAGGATTTCGACACCATGGATGAAATGCGGCGCTTCCTGTATGTGGCCATTTCCAGTTTCCGGCTTGGAAAGGGGAGGGGAGTAATAGCCAAATTCGACAAGAGCAGCTATGATGAGTACCAGTTGTTTTCGAGAATCGGTGATGCCTCAATCGGAGGTAAGGCAAGAGGCCTGGCATTTATAAACAGGCTGATTAAGGAACATAAGCTATACAGTAAGCTGCCGGGGGTGCTTATCACGATACCCCGGACCGTGGTTCTGAGCACGGATATCTTCGATGAGTTTATGGATCATAATAACCTGTATTCACTGGCTCTGTCGGACATTCCTGATGAGTTGATACTTGAAAGTTTTCTCAAGGCTGAGCTTCCCGCCAGGATTTATCAGGACTTTTACGCATTTTTGGCGGTATCAAGAAACCTTCCAATTGCAGTCAGATCTTCAAGTAAACTCGAAGATTCACACTATCAGCCCTTTGCGGGCATTTACTCCACGTACATGATTCCCAGGCATCCCGATAACAAGATGATGGTTAAAATGATTTCTGATGCCATAAGGGAGGTATATGCTTCGGTATTCTACAAGGCAAGCAAGGCTTATATGACCGCGACGGCCAATGTGATCGATGAGGAAAAAATGGGAATAATTCTTCAGGAGGTCTGCGGGAACCGTCATGGCGATGTCTTCTATCCGACGCTTTCAGGAGTTGCCCGTTCAATAAATTATTATCCGATCGGATCGGAAAAGGCTGGTGACGGTATTGCAAACATCGCTTTAGGACTTGGGAAACACATTGTTGAGGGCGGCCTTTCTCTAAGGTTCTCACCAAAGCATGCAAAGAAGATACTCCAGCTTTCCTCGATAGAGGCGGCTCTCAGGGATACCCAGAAGGATTTCCGGGCCCTGGACCTGAGAACCGAACGATTTGTCCCTTCGACCGACGATGGCATAAACATACTCAAACTGGGAGTGAATGATGTGACCAACGATGTTGCAATGAAGTATGTGGCATCTACATACGATTACAATAACAATATACTTCGCGACGGAATCAGTTTCCCGGGGAAGAGGATTATTACTTTTTCAAATATCCTGCAGCACAAGCTCTTTCCTCTGGCCGAGATACTCAATACCCTTCTCGATCTCGGGGAGTATGAAATGAATAACCCAATCGAAATTGAGTTTGCTGCAAACCTTGAAACCCCGCCGGGTGCGCCGAAGGTGTTCAACTTTCTTCAGATACGTCCAATAGTTCACACTGATGAAACTTCAGTAGTCAATCTGGCAGGAATCAACCGGGAAGATGCTGTTATCTGGTCGGAATCAGCCCTGGGAAACGGATTTTTTAAGGGAATAACAGATATTGTATATGTAAAGCCGGAGTCGTTTAATCCGGCCAGGAACAAAGATATAGCATCGGACATCGAAAGGATTAACAATGAGTTTGTAAAACAGGGTGCCGGATATGTGCTTATCGGACCCGGCAGGTGGGGTTCGACAGATCCCTGGCTCGGCATACCGGTCAGATGGCCTCAGATCTCGGCGGCAAGGATCATTGTGGAATCAGGTCTTAAAACATACCGCATCGATCCGAGTCAGGGAACCCATTTCTTCCAGAACCTTACATCGTTCAGGGTGGGATATTTTACCATCAACCCGTATATCAACGAGGGATCCTACGATGTTGAATTCCTTAACGGGATAAAAAGCAAATACGAGGATGAACACCTCCGGCATATAAGATTTGAAAAACCCCTTGAGATAATGGTCGACGGCAAAACTCACAGGGGAGTGATCATGAAGCCGAGTCTGCAGTGACGTCCCTGCTTATTTTCCTTATAAGTCCCTGAAGCACATTACCCGGGCCCACCTCTGTAAAGGATACGGCTCCGTCCGCAATCATGTTCCTGACTGTCTGAGTCCATAGAACCGGGGATGTAAGCTGGGAAATGAGGCTTGACTTTATCACCTCAGGATCAGTTGATGGTTTACCTGTGAAATTCTGATATATTGGACACACAGGCTGTTTAAAACCGGTGTTCATGATGGCCTTCTCAAGCTCCAGTCTGGCCGGCTCCATCAGCGGCGAATGGAAAGCTCCTCCCACGGCAAGTTTTACTGCCATTCTGGCCCCCAGGGACTTCAGTATTTCAACAGCTTTTTCTACTCCTTCGATAGTTCCGGAAATCACAATCTGACCGGGGCAATTATAGTTTGCAGGCACAACAATTGAATCTGTTCCGGCGCAGGTATCTTCCACAAGTTTGTCGTCGAGACCTATTATTGCAGCCATGGTGGAAGGCGATGCTTCGCAGGCAAGCTGCATGGCAGCAGCTCTCCTGGATACAAGCATCAGACCGTCTTCAAAGGAGAGAGCACCTGAGGCAACAAGAGCCGAGAACTCACCAAGCGAGTGGCCTGCAACCATTCCGGGCTTTATCTTTTCAGACAGTGAAGCTGCAAGTATTGTTGAATGCAGAAAAATTGCAGGCTGGGTTACCCTGGTTTGCTTAAGGTCCTCGTCTGTACCGCTGAACATAATATCAGTGATCCTGAAACCCAGAAGCGAGTTAGCTTTTTCAAATAGCTCCATGGCAATGGGTGAGCTGTCATACAGGTTTTTACCCATCCCGGGAAACTGAGCTCCCTGACCGGGAAATACATAAGCTTTCATAAAAAGTATCCTTAGTGTAGATTCGATCCTATAAGATGAATAAATTCTTCCCTGGTGTTGAGGTTGCTGAGGAAAATACCTGTGAAGGCTGACGTGGTTGTAATCGAATGTTGCTTCTGTACACCCCTGATCTGCATGCACATATGCTGAGCCTCTATCACAACTGCAACTCCCATCGGACTCAGGCAGTCCTGAATTGTATCGCGGATCTGAACTGTAAGTCTTTCCTGAACCTGGAGCCGGCGGGCGTAGGCTTCAACAACCCTGGCTATCTTGCTTAAACCGGTAATATAGCCATCCGGTATATATGCAACGTGAGCCTTTCCGAAGAATGGCAGCATATGGTGCTCACACATCGAATACAGCTCAATGTCCTTGACAATGACCATTTGCTTGTAGTCTTCCCTGAATTTGGCCGAGTTGAGAATCTCACAGGGATTCTGGCCATATCCCATTGTGAGGAAATTCATAGCCTTGGCTACCCTGACAGGTGTGTTAAGAAGTCCTTCGCGGTCAGGATCTTCGCCAAGAAGCTTAAGTATGCTGTGATAATGCGATGCAAGCTCATCTATGGTTTCGGCATCCCATGATTCAGTTTTATTATATCCCTTAGGTGAGAATTTACTTCCGTTGTTTGTCTTTTCTATTCTTTTAGCCATAATATTCTATTGTGTTGTTTTCGGTTTCACTTATTCTTACGCAGTGAAGAAAGGCGCCATACTTTTCGATAGCAGGTTTGAGCTCATTCCAGAAGGCAACTGCCATATTCTCGGTAGTGGCAATCTTCCCCTTCATAAAGCTTACTTCAGTGTTGAGATTACGATGGTCAACCTTGTCAATAATCTTTTCCTGAATAATCTGCTTGAGAGTGGTCAGGTTAATGAAGAATCCAAGTTCTTCCGAAATCTGTCCCCTGACGATAACGCTCAGCACATAGTTGTGTCCGTGCCAGGCTGGATTAGAACACTTTCCGAAAACTTCCAGATTCTTTTCATCCGACCAGTCCTCCCTGCACATCCTGTGGGCGGCGCAAAAGGTTTCTCTTCGTGTGATGTATATCATAAACAGGCTTTTAAAGCTACAATAATAACCAATTAAGTTGATCTATTTAGCTATTAAAACAATATATTTATGCAGCATTTTGATACAACTTATTTACCAGGATGATATGCCCCTGAGAATTTTGGTGGTTTCAGCCACACAGACCGAATCTGAAATATTGAAGGCCGTTAACGGAATTGACCTTATTCCTCTTGTTACCGGAGTGGGAGCTGTGGCTACCGCATGGACTCTTACAAGGTACCTTTGCGTTGAACAACTGCCCGACCTGGCAGTCAATATTGGCATTGCAGGCAGTTTTAACAGTGACATTCAGCCGGGTGAGGTAGTTATGCCCGTTTCGGATTGTTTTGCTGATGCCGGTGCAGAGGATCGCTCCGGATTCCTTTCCCTTTCCGAAGCCGGTCTTCAGGATCCTGATGAACTGCCTTTCAGGTCAGGCAGAATAATAGCTGAAAACAGGTTCGTGTATGCAGCGTCGGCTTTCCTGAGGCCGGTCAGCGCAATTACTGTAAACACGGCTACCGGATCGCTGCCGACAATTGACAGATTGTCTGAAATGTATCATCCTGATATCGAAACCATGGAGGGTGCAGCTTTTTTTTATGTATGCAGCAGGGAAAAAATTCCTTTCATGTCACTTCGAGCTGTTTCAAATATGGTGGAACCCCGCGATCGGGAGAAATGGAATATCGGACTGGCTCTGGCGAACCTTTCCGTGAAGCTTAATGAGATATTATTGTTATTTAAATAACAGAATGAAACTGACACTTGGATTTTCGCCCTGCCCGAATGACACATTCATTTTCGATGCCCTGGTAAACGGAAAGATTGACACCGAAGGACTTGAATTTGATTATTTTCTTGCCGATGTGGAGGAGCTTAACAGACGAGCATTTAATGCACACTCCGATATTACAAAAATAAGCTGCCATGCTTACGCATATGCCTCCGGAAATTACCTTATTCTTGATTCCGGAAGCGCCCTCGGTTATGGCAGCGGCCCTCTCCTTATAAGCAGGAAGCCAATGCGGAATGAGGATGTAAGCAATGCTGTCATTGCAATTCCCGGCAAATACACCACAGCCAATCTTCTGTTCAGCATCGCATGGCCTGATGCCCGCAATAAAAAGGAATACCTTTTTTCGGAAATAGTGAACACCCTGCTGGAAGGAAAAGCTGATGCCGGACTGATTATCCACGAAACGAGATTCACCTATGAGGAAAAAGGACTTGTAAAGATCGCCGATATGGGGGAATTCTGGGAAAAACTTACGGGACTACCCGTACCCCTGGGCTTTATTGTGATTAACCGGCAGATTCCAGGCGATATAGCCTTGAAATTCAACAGGATACTCCACAGAAGCATTGAATATGCAAGGAAGTATTCATCCCAGCAGCAGGAATTCGTAACCTCAAATGCACGGGAGATTGAAATATCTGTGATAGGCCGCCATATTGACCTATATGTTAATGATTTCACACTGACACTGGGACCGGTGGGGAGGAAAGCCGTATCAGAACTATACCATATCGCAGCAGAAAAAGGTGTGATTCCGGAATTGCCGGAGTCCATTTTTCTGGAGTGATTTCGCACGGAATCAGCCCTAAAATGAGTATTTTTGATGAATTGATATACAAGGATCTGAATTAACAAATAAAAAGCAAAATCATGGCATTTGAATTACCAAAACTCCCTTATCCGGCTGATGCACTTGTGCCTTTTATAAGTGCCGAAACCATCGAATATCATTATGGTAAGCATCATCAGGCTTATGTGAACAATCTTAACGGTCTGGTTCCCGGAACAGAATTCGCCGATGCTGACCTGGAGACTATAATCCGGACGGCCAATGGTCCCATTTTCAACAATGGCGCCCAGGTATGGAATCATACTTTCTATTTTGAATCGTTTTCTAAAACAGGGCTCAGGACACCCGTTGGGCCGCTTGCAGATGCGATTAAAGAGTCGTTCGGTTCCTTTGAGGGATTCAGGGAACAGTTTGCCAAATCTGCTGCCGGACTTTTTGGCTCGGGATGGGCCTGGCTCGTCAGCGAGGAAGAAGGAAAACTCCGGATAGTCCAGGAATCAAACGCAGGAAATCCTCTCAGGAATGGCCTGAAGCCGCTCCTTACCTGCGATGTATGGGAACATGCCTATTACATTGATTACAGGAACAAACGCCCTGACTATATCAAATCATTCTGGGAAATTCTTGACTGGAATATTATTTCCAATCGCTACAGGTAGCAGGTATGAGGAAATATTATTTTCTTTTTGCTGTCCTGATTCTCATTTCTTCGGGAATTCGGGCTCAGCAGGGTAAGGTTATTGACCGGATTATCGAAACTGGCAAGACAGATAACCGCACAATGCAGCATCTTGATGTGATCTCGAACAGGTTCGGGGGACGACTTGTCGGCTCGGATGCCTATGAAAATGCAGCCTTATGGTGCGCTTCCGAATTCCGGAAATGGGGAATGGATGTAATAATGGATGAGGCGGGATCGGTTCCGGTGGGCTTTAACAGGGGACCCTGGTTTGGAAGGATGTTGTCGGATAATGGCATGATACTCCATTTTGCTACGCCTTCCTATACGTCTGGCACCAAAGGAGTCCAGCGCGGCCATGTCCTTCTGGAACCAAAAAACAAGGACGAGTTTGAAAGGATGAAGGGAGCCCTTAAGGGAGCCTGGGTCCTCATCGGAGGAAAAAATGACGGATGGCCCATCGATTTTTCAGAAAAGGCCGACTCCGTGCGGAAAAGGATAATTGCCTGGAATGACTCTGTCGGAACTAGAAACCGTGAAATAACTAGGGAGAACTATTTAAACAGGGATAAACCTCCTAAAGAGACCATCCCCCTGAAAACCGAACCGGCTCTTTTCTACAGGGAAATGCGCGAAGCAGGTATCCTCGGTGTAATCCAGTCTTCCGAGGTCCCTATCAGGGCCCTCTACGACAGGAAGAATCTTCCGGGCATGACTTTTGATAATCTGCCTACTGTATGTGATATCAAGCTTGATGAAAACCAGTATGCCGTCATCGAGAAGATGGTGAAGGAACGAAGGTATTTCCTGCTTGAGTTCGACATCAGGAATCATTTCAAACCTGGTCCGGTGGTATACCATAATGTAATCGGAGTGATAAAGGGAACGCGCTACCCCGACGAGTATGTTATGATGGGCGGACACCTGGATGCTTATGATGTGGCCACGGGAGGTGTTGATGACGGATCGGGAATTACTCCTGCCATGGAAGCTGCCCGGCTGATAATGACCGCCGGCGGGAAACCAAAGCGCACAATACTTGTATGCCTGTGGGCAGCTGAGGAATTCGGACTGCTTGGCTCAAAACACTGGGTTGAGTCAAACAAGGAAAAGCTTCCGCGGATTTCCAATTATTTCAATCGCGATGGAGGTCCAACAGTGGCAAACGGACTTACGGTTCCGGAATCAATGTATGAGGACTTTGAAAAAGTGTGCAAACCACTGAACTCAATAAACCCCGATTTCCCGTTCAGTCTTAAAAAGAATACCAGTCCTCCCAGGCCCAGGCCCACAACGGGCGGAGGTTCCGATCATGCTTATTTTGCAATGAACGGAGTGCCTACCCTGTCTTTTGAGGCCCCTGATGCCAAAGGCTATAATTTCAGCTACCAGGAGATCTGGCATACAGAGAACGATTTGTATACCAAAAGCATACCTGAATACCAGGAGCAAACTGCCGTCGTTACTGCCGTTGTTGTTTACGGACTTGCCGATCTCGATCATCTCCTCTCCCGCAAGGGGTTGTACCAGGATGAGGAGAAGAAATGATTGAATGATTAATTCACTTAATACACCGGAAAATGAATCTGAAGGATCTTGTTTACGGAACCAGGTCGTACAGGCGTTTTGACGAGTCTTGTCAGATAGACAGAAAACAACTTGAGAATCTGGTTGACCTGGCGCGGATGTCAGCCTCGGCTGCGAACAGGCAGCCACTGAAATATCTTTTGTATAACACAACCGCTGACTGCCGGAGGATCTTTCCCTCACTTGCATGGGCGGGTTATCTGAAGGATTGGGAAGGACCGGCCGCAGGCGAAAGACCTTCGGCATATATAATAATTCTGGGCGACAAGGAAATAACCGAATCTTTCAATGTTGACCATGGAATTGCAGCTCAGAGCATTATGCTCGGCGCCACTGAAGCCGGCCTGGGAGGATGCATGATAGCGTCGGTAAAAAGGGAAGCACTGAGAGATGAACTTCATATTCCGGGAAATCTGGAAATACTTCTGGTTCTGGCCCTCGGGAAGCCTGCTGAAACAGTGGTAATTGACGAAGTGGCCGGCAACGACATAAAATACTGGAGGGACGGGAACGGCGTTCACCATGTTCCAAAGCGGAGACTTGATGATCTGATGATGAATCCGTAACTTTGTTATGAAATGAAAAAAGGATGGCTCATTATACTGTCATTTTTTTTCTCCCTCACTCCTGTTCTGGGCCAGGTTGGTGAAAGCACTGGCAGCACTTTGGTTTTTAACGGCATAGTAAGGGATGAATCGACCTTTCTGCCTCTGCCTCAGGCCCAGATCTTCCTTAACAGATCCTTTATAGCAGTGACCGGCGAAGAGGGCACCTTCTCCCTCAGGGTGAACAGGAGAGACACTGTGGAGTTCAGACTTCTGGGCTATCAGAATGCTTCCTTTCACGTAAGCGACAGTTTATCGGGTCGTGAGTTCATGGTTGGAATTTATATGCAGACGGATACCATTGCAATTGAAGAAGTCGTTATCATCCCGAGACTGCAGAATCTGAAGTATGATATCTATAAACCGCCTCCGGTAACAACTGAAATGCAAAATGCCAGATATAACGTGGCCATTTCTGCTTATCAGGGAAGAATGGGGATTGGAAAACTGGGAGACCCTGAATCAAATTATGCAATGATCCATCAGAGAAATCTGAGGAATGCATCCGAGAAGGGAACAATTCCATCCGATGCGATGGTTGGACTGAGTCCGTTTATGCTTGTCGGAGTGGTATATCTTCTTATTAACGGACTTCCCCCAAAACCGGAACCATTTAAATCAAGCCTGACCCGCGAAGAGCTTGATCAGATTCACAGGAATTATATTGAGAAACAGAGAAAAGAATGAACCGGCCGCTATCCTTTTACAAAGATAGCCTTGATAATATGACTGGCCATTTTAGGATTTTCCTTCAGCCTTCTTGTTGAATAGCCAAACCACTTCTTCCCGAAAGGCACATATACCCTCATCCTGTGTCCTTCATTCACAATGCTCTCCCGCAACTTCGGAGTAACCCCGTAAAGCATCTGGAATTCGTACATATCCTTCGGGACATTGTATTTCTTAAGCAGTTTGTAAGCACCCTCAATCAGGGGTTTGTCGTGTGTGGCGATTCCGACATAGATACCGTTGGCCAGCATGTATTCGAGGTCCTCGAGGTAATGCAGGTTGACTTCCTCATATTTCTTATATGCAATCTCAGCGGGTTCAATGTATATGCCTTTGCAAAGCCTGAAATTAAGGGGCGATT
>JAVEXG010000002.1:0-3477 GCA_034004115.1 Bacteroidales bacterium
TATGTTATTCGACAAGTTTTTTACCTGAAACGATATGGTTTTTAAAGACGGTAGACCACTGCCTGATGGTTTTACCCTCTGCCCCTAAAGGGGGTCCTGTTTTGTCCCGGCTAGTCACACTATTACTGCATTCTTTTCCCATTCTCCCCATTCTTATCTTTATCTTTTTCACGCCTTAACGCATTAAGGCCTTAATGCCCTAACGCTTTCATGACATCTCAAAAATTTTCCGCTTTCCGCATCCTGTTTCATAATTATTGCCTAACTTGCTTAAGTTAACTGAAACAGTTTGTACTCGCTGCGTCTTATACCTGTTTCGTTCATATTTATTTTTCTCTTTTCCTCAGCCCGTGGCGGTGATCCTTATTTTCCCGCTGCCGGTGCTGCAGAATCAGGGATGGGATGGTCGTGTGTGATGCAACCCGGTTTCTGGTCCTCATTTCATAACCAGGCTCTTCTGCCCTTCAATGAATCGGCCGCCGCAGGAATAAACTACCACAGCAGGTTTGGCATCAGTGAGCTGGGAACAAAGTCGGCCGCGTTTGTCATGCCTCTTGACAAGGCCGCTCTCGGATTTGTCTACAGCCATTTCGGGTACCGCGATCTTGCCAGGCATTCGGCAGGACTGGCATGCGGGGTAAGGCTTTCGGAAAAGATATCGGCAGGTGTTCAGGCTGATTTCTTTGCCGAGAAGACGGCCGGTGAGTACCGTGAAAGAAGGTCGCTTTCGTTTGAGGCGGGAATACATATAATGGCATCGGAACAGGTAAGCCTTGGTATCCACTTATTCAATCCTGTTCCCGGATCGTTCAGAAAGGATAATCTTCCTTCGTCGGTAAGGGCCGGGGCCGGAATCCGGCTGAGCCGCGACCTGACAGCCTCTGCAGAAGCGGAGATGTCGACTGCCGGCGGACTTGACATCAGGACCGGGTTTCAATACGAACCATTCCGCAGTTTCCGGATCAGGGGCGGTTTCAGCAGCGGAGGCAACTCTTTCTGCTTCGGGATGGGTTACATCGTCAGATCAGTTCAGATCGACCTTGGATTCAGCACACACGACAGGCTGGGGGTTTCAACTGCCGCTTCGGTGATATTTGCTTTTAAATAAGGTGAATGAAAGTGGAAATTATAATATTGTTCTTTCTGTTCCCTGTAAGCGCTGTTTACACTCAGGAGGAAACAATACCGGATATTATTACCGGGATTGCAGAGCAGCTTTCGGAGGATGAGACTGACGCTGATGCAGCAGGGGATTTTGCTGTAAGGCTTTACGAACTGGCTGAAAAGCCTGTCAGGATAAACACTGCCGATGAATCGGAACTGTCGCGCCTGTTTTTTCTCACCGATTTTCAGGTAAAGGCCCTTGCTGATTATGTCTACAAAACGGGAAGGGTTTACTCGGTTTACGAAATTGCAGCGGTTCCGGGCTTCAGTACCCGGATGGCAGCTTTGGTCGCGCCGTTTGTAACTCTTGAGGAAGGAAAAAAGGAAGAGAAGAAGAAATTAAGGTTAAGGAATGATATCCTCACGAATTTTTCTGTAAAATTTCCCCCGTCTGATACCTCAGCTCCCGGAGGATCGTGGAAAATGCTTATGAAGTACAGGTTCAGTGCAGGTCCATTCTCGGGATCTTTCACATCTGAAAAAGATGCCGGAGAGAAACTCTTTCAGGGGAAAATACCGGTTACCGACTTTCTCTCTGCAAACCTGGTCTGGGAGGGAAAGGGATTTGTAAGGAAGATAATTGCCGGCGATTTCGGCGCCAGGTACGGGATGGGCACAGGAATAAACACCGGGCTTCGCACGGGGCTGTCTCTCACCCAGCCGGGATATCTGTCGGGCGGTGATGATATAAGGCCTTACACTTCAACAGACGAGAACATCTTTTTCAGGGGAGCTGCCGTTCAGCTCCGCTCAGTCAAAACCGGGATGACCCTGTTCTGGTCACGGAACCTGATCGACGCGACGCTTGATACCGCCGTCAATCAGGAAGATGTTTACATCAGCACGTTTCAGCGTTCGGGGCTGCATACAACAGCATCCTCGCTGGCTGGAAGGGATGCAGTTAATGAAACTTCATACGGACTGAGTCTTTCGACTGATATCAGGTCGTTAAGGTTAAGTCTGCTGTGGACTCAGAACAGGTTTTCCGTACCGGTAATGAATGATGATCCGGCTCCGGAGGAGCTTTATGACTTCACGGGAATGGTCAGCACAACTGCCACGGCTGGTTACAAATACATGCGGGGCAGGGTGCTTCTGTTCGGGGAATTATCCGTTAATCCGACAGGCCGTAAGGCTTTTGTACAGGGCATCTCATTCAAACCTTCCGACAGGTTGTCGATGAACTTTGTATACAGGGATTATGATCCGGGTTATGTAAGCTTTCACGGCAAGGGGCTGTTCAGCAGTTCGTCGGGTGACAATTCAACAGGCATTTTCGGAAATTTCACCCTTGAGGCAGCCAGGCATCTCTTTCTAAGCGCCGGTGTCGATGTAAAATTCTTTCCGTGGCTCAGGTACAGGTGCTCCGCCCCGTCGTATGGAATAAACAGGGAGGCAAGGCTCAGATACATTCCCTCCGATAAGATTACATTTGAGGCGGTGATCAGTTACCGGGAGACGATGCTTGACATGCCGGAATCAACCGGGATAAAGAAGCAGTATCAGTCAGAGGCTACTTCATTAAGGGGATCATTTCGTTACATACCACTTGAAAACCTGACTCTGACTACAAGAATCGACCACAAATCTGTCAGCCCGGCAGGGTCAGCCGGGATAAGCATGCTTCAGGACATCAGCTGGCAGCTCAGAAGAATCCCTGCAACGGTCTGGATCAGGCACTGCATCTTCAGAACCGGCGACTGGGAGTCAAGGATCTATGCGTATGAGAACGACCTGGTTCATAGCTTCAGCATCCCGGCATTGTGGGGCAGCGGAAGCAGAAGCTATGTCATGATTTCAGTCAGACCCTCAGGCAATGCCGATTTCAGGATCAAGTTTGCCTTTGGGGAGTCATCAGTACCCGACGGTTCAAAAAGCAGCACCGAGCTTAAGGTTCAGGCCAGGGTAAGATTCTGATAATATATGTTTTTAAGATAAATCACTTCTCTTCTTTTGTGCGAAAGACACCCAAAATAAAGATGAGGTTATTATTTCCAGGATTTTCTGCCGTACCAGACATGAAATCAACAAATACCGACACCTGGGGTGTCGACTTCCAGTAGCCCGGGTATCGCCCCGGGTAAAGAGCACCACATACGACGTACAACCCTGGAAGGGTTGACTTCCAATGATTTATTCAATTTGTTTTTGCATTGTTTGTTATGCTGCTAACTTAAATAGAACTCCCAGGACGTGACTTTGATAACTGAAGGCCACCCCTCCGGGGTCGGATTGGTATTATAACCCTTATCCCGGGGCGAGACCCGGGCTACTGGAAGGCCAGCCCTCAAGGCTGGAAGAATGTTATTGCCA
>JAVEXG010000002.1:3487-76738 GCA_034004115.1 Bacteroidales bacterium
CCAGGACGTGACTTTGATAACTGAAGGCCACCCCTCCGGGGTCGGATTGGTATTATAACCCTTATCCCGGGGCGAGACCCGGGCTACTGGAAGGCCAGCCCTCAAGGCTGGAAGAATGTTATTGCCACTTATCCGGGTGGAACCTAGTTTCTTGAAGTTCAACCCTCAAGGCTGGAGATCTGCTAGTTACCATTTTTGGCTCGTAAAAACCGCACAAAACAGGAAAAAGCAGCACCGAGCTGAAGGTTCAGGCCAGGGTAAGATTCTGACAGGCGGATCAGTTTAGTGTCCTGTTTGATTTGATATCCTTTATATTGAGCTGCAGGTTGCGGTTACCCCTGAACTCATTCATTTCTATTGAATAACAGATGTCGAATGGTTTTCCCGCCCTGATATTTTCGTAGTGTTCAGCCAGGCCGAAGGCTATTGCCGGGAAGCTAAGGCTGCCGGTTGCTTCGTGACAGATATCGAGTTTCAGATGTTCTCCGCTGTTGCCCACCATTCGTCCGGCTCCGGTGTCAAAAACATTCCGTGAGACAAACACCGGTGACATATTTTCAGGACCAAAAGGCTGGAACTTATTAAGAAACATATAGAAATCGACAGTGATCTCAGAGAACGAGAGTTCGGAGTCGATGAACACTCTGGGTACGAGCTGTTCCTCGCTTATTGTATTGTTTACATACTGCTCAAACCGTTCTATGAAGGGGTTGATGTTTTCCTTTTTAAGAGTAAGTCCGGCGGCGAACATATGGCCTCCGAAGCTCTCAAGCAGGTCGCTGCAGGCCTCGATTGCCTGGTAAAGGTCGTAACCCTGCACCGAGCGTGCCGATCCGGTGGCAAAGCCGTTTGATTCGGTAAGAATCACCGTTGGCCGGTAGTAAGTCTCGATAAGCCTGGAAGCCACAATTCCGATCACACCCTTTTTCCATGAAGGATTATAGAGGACTGTGGTTTTGGCATTTACACGTCCCTGATCTTCTGAGATCATCCTCATGGCTTCGGTTGTTATTGACCGGTCGACTGTTCTCCTCTCTATATTGAAGTTGTTGATCTCCTTGCTTATGCCGGTAGCCAGGCGGACGTCGCTTGAAACAAGCAGCTCCACGGCTTTTCTGCCGGATTCCATTCTTCCTGCGGCATTTATCCTGGGGCCAATTTTGAAAACCACATCTTCGATTGTAAGAGTGCGGCTCACTTCCGCTTCCCGGATTATTTCCTTCAGTCCGGTTCTCGGGGCTTCATTGAGCTGTCGCAGGCCGAAGGAGGCCAGCACCCTGTTTTCACCTGTCAGTGGTACTATGTCTGAAGCGATGCTTACTGCAACCAGGTCGAGATAGCCGGTGATGTCCTTAAAAGGTATGTTATGAACCCTAGCATAGGCCTGAACCAGCTTGAAGCCGACTCCGCAGCCTGAAAGTTCCTTGTATGGATAGCTGCAACCTGGCTGTTTGGGGTCGAGGACAGCTGTGGCATTCGGTATTTCGTCGCCAGGGTAATGATGGTCGCAGATTATAACGTCGATTCCTTTGGAGCGGGCGTATTTCACCTTCTCAACTGCCTTGATTCCGCAATCAAGGGTGATCATCAGCTTGCAGTTGACCTGCTGGGCGAAGTCAATGCCCATAAGTGAAACACCGTATCCCTCCTTGTAGCGGTCGGGGATATAGTATTCGACGTTCGAGTATTGTTCCTTAAGGAATGAATACATCAGTGCGACTGCGGTGGTTCCATCGACGTCGTAATCGCCGTAAACCAGTATCTTCTCATTTTTTTTGATTGCAGTCGATATTCTGTCGACTGCGGTAGTCATCCCCTTCATCATAAAGGGGTCGTGGAGGTATCCCAGGTCCGGTTCAAAAAAAGCCTTTGCCTCATCCGGGGTTGTAATTCCCCTCTGGACCATCAGGTTGGCCAGCGCCTCCGAAATATTCTGAATACCTGCAAGCTGTCTCACAACTGCCGGATCCCCCTTCTCCTTAATCACCCATCTCTTATCCATTTCTTCAGTCAATTTATCCATTTCAGGTCGAAAACCTCCCGGAGGTTATTTTTGACCAGCAGTTTTATCTTTTCAAGATCCTGTTTTCCGCCAAGTTCCTTTTCAAGCGATGTCACACCCTTGTCCGTATAGCCGCAGGGGTTAATATAGTTAAAATATGTCAGGTCAGTATTTACATTGAAGGCAAACCCGTGCATTGTGACATATTTGCTTGCCCTCACTCCTATCGCGCAGATTTTGCGCGGCCTCTTCCCCTGTTCCGCATCGAGCCACACACCGGTTGCGTCCTTCAGCCGTGAAGCCCTGATGCCAAAAGCGGCGACTGTAAGTATAACAGCCTCCTCGAGCCTTGAAATATACTCCCTGAGACCGATCCCGATCTCTTCCAGGTCGAAGATCGGATAACCGACAATCTGACCCGGCCCGTGATAGGTAATATCCCCTCCCCTGTTTGTACGGAAAAACTGCGCATCCCTTGTCTGCAGCTGAATATGATCAATAAGCAGGTTGTCTTCCGATCCGCTTTTCCCGAGGGTATACACATGAGGATGTTCAACAAGGATGAGTGTTCCGGGCTGTGCCGGTTCGTCGACGGGGTTGTTTTCCTGAAGGGCAATCTTTCTGCTGATAATCTTTCTGAAAACTTTCTCCTGCAAATCCCACGCCTCCTTGTAGTCCTTTATTCCAATATCCTGATATAAAACACTATAGCTCAATTCAACTTGGATCGGTTAATTCAGTACAATATAGTTATTTTCCCTCAAGATCCATCTGTTTTTCAGAATGAAAAGAGGATCTTACCAAAGGATGGCATTCCACATATTCAAATCCCGTGGCGAAAGCCAGCTTTCTGTATTCCGCGAATTTCTCAGGGGTAACAAAACTGACTGCCTCCATGTGGTTCATTGTCGGCTGCAGATATTGCCCCACTGTAAGTATGCTGCAACCTGCCTCCCGGAGGTCCTCTATCGTTTCGGCCACCTCAGCTTCAGTTTCCCCGAGTCCAACCATTAAGCCCGATTTGGTCCTCACCCCGTTATCAGAAAGGTATTTAAGGACCTTCAGGCTGGTCTCATATTTTGCTTTTGTCCTGATAAGGGGAGTAAGCCTTCTTACAGTTTCAATATTATGGGAGATGATGTCAGGTTTCGAATCAATCACACGGTGCAGGTAAGCTTCCTCCCCGTCGAAATCAGGTATAAGTGTTTCGATTGTTATTCCCGGGTTTTCAAGTTTTATCATCCTGACCGTTTCGGCCCAGAAAGATGAGCCCCGGTCGGGAAGGTCGTCGCGGTCGACAGAGGTAATTACGCAATGTTTCAGACCGAGCGCCTTGATGCTGGAGGCGAGCCGGGCAGGTTCTTCCTGCTCAGGCGGCAGTGGTTTGCCGGTGCGTGTTGCACAGAACCTGCAGGCTCTTGTGCAGATGTCGCCCAGTATCATGAAGGTTGCCGTGCCGGCGTTCCAGCACTCGCCTATATTCGGGCAGTTACCGCTGGTGCATATTGTATGGAGATTGTTAAGCTCCACTATCCTCTTCACCCTTGAATAGTTTTCCCCGCTTGCCCTCTGCATTTTAAGCCATTCCGGCAATCTTCTTCCCTTTTGCATTTCTGGATAATGAACGGCAAATTTACTAAAAATTAGTGACGTTTCATCTTAATCCTTTTGCAGGAGGTTGCCGGCTCCGTCCCCCCGGGGGACTAACCTTGATACACATCTTTCAATAAAGTTGGATCACTTCATTCCCATTTTATGTTCTACTCCCCTCCCAAAAGCTTTCGGGACCCCCAGAAGATGGCATGTCATCCCTGCTTGTTCCACCCCCCAACCCCCCTAAGGGGGGCTTAAGATCGTTGATTTACAACTATTTAAGGTTTTGAATGATATTACCAGGCTGGATAGCTATTCGTCCCGAAAATCGAAAACTATCAACCTATTGATATTCTTTGAAACATTATATTACTAATTGTCTGATTCTTAGCCCCCCTTTAGGAGGGTTGGGGGGTAAACAAAAAGGGGAACCGGACAATGATTTTAACTTGCAAAAAGATGTGTGCAAAGAGTAGCCTGGGGGAAGATTTGGGAAGGGGTAAATACAGCAGGTGGAAAGATGGTTTAACCTGAAATCTGCAATAATGGATCTGATGTCACAAAATGCCGACAGTCAAATAATAAAAAAACTATATTTGTTAAGTGACAATTTTAATCCATCAAACATATAAAAAGGGGAATATGCCAGAGAACGAATTCAGAATCAGTAAAGACTACCAGACAGTCATCGGGGATTTCCCCAAAGTCGGGATCCGGCCGGTGATTGATGCCCGTGAAAGGGGAGTACGCGAGTCGCTTGAGAAGCAGACCATGGGGATGGCCAAAGCTGCGGCCGCCCTGATCAGCAAGAACCTAAGGTACCCGAACGGGAAGCCTGTGGAATGTGTAATTTCCGACACTACCATCGGCCGCGTGGCTGAGGCTGCTGCCTGTTCCGAGAAATTCAGGAAAAGCGGTGTGGGCCTTACCCTTACAGTTACCCCATGCTGGTGCTACGGAAGCGAGACAATAGATGTCGATCCCATGATGCCGAAGGCCATCTGGGGTTTCAACGGCACAGAGAGGCCGGGAGCAGTATACCTGGCAGCGGCTCTTGCAGGACATGCGATGAAAGGACTTCCGGCATTCGGCATTTACGGACGGGATGTGCAGGATGCAGGCGACAAGAACATTCCCGAAGATGTTTCGGAAAAGATACTTCGCTTTGTTAGGGCAGCTCTGCCCGTTGCCTTCATAAAAGGCAAGTCATATCTGTCGATGGGTTCCGTTTCGATGGGAATTGCAGGTTCAATCGTCAGGGAAGATTTCTTCCAGGAATATCTGGGGATGAGGAACGAATATGTCGACATGAGTGAATTCAACCGCCGGCTAAACGAAGAAATCTTTGACAGGGAAGAATATACCAGGGCGCTTGCCTGGACCAAAAAATACTGCAAGGAGGGAAAGGATCTTAACGAAAAACCCTCATCGAGGAAAAGGAAGGACCAGGAATGGGAGATTGTTGTCAGGATGGCCCTGATAGCCCGCGACCTCATGGTGGGAAATCCGGCGCTTAAAAAGCTTGGTTTTGGGGAGGAATCCCTCGGTCACAATGCAATACTGGCCGGGTTCCAGGGTCAGCGTCAGTGGACCGATCATATGCCTAACGGCGATTTTCTCGAAGCCATCCTTTGTTCCTCCTTCGACTGGAACGGAATACGGCCGCCTTACCTGGTTGCAACTGAAAATGATGCGATGAACGGCGTGCCGATGCTGTTTGGTTATCTTCTCACCAACACCGCCCAGATGTTCTCTGACATACGCACCTACTGGAGCGCTGCTGCTATTGAGAGGGTTACCGGCATGAAACCCGCCGGGCTTGCAGCCAACGGTATCATTCACCTGATAAACTCAGGAGCTTCCGCACTCGATTTTTCAGGCAGGGAACGCAGAAAGGGAGAAGCATGCATAAAGCCCTTCTGGGAAATAACCCCGGAAGATGCAGCCGACTGCCTGAAAGCAACTCAATGGTCGCCGGCAAACACAGGATATTTCAGGGGAGGAGGCTACTCGTCGCAATTCACTACAGAAGATGTGATGCCTGTAACCATTTCAAGAGTTAACCTGGTCAAGGGACTTGGTCCGGTAATGCAGTTAGCCGAGGGCTGGACTGTTGATCTTCCCGAAAAGATGAACAAGATACTCACCGACAGAACCGATCCGGGATGGCCTACAACATGGTTTGCACCGAGGCTTACCGGCAAGGGACCCTTCACAGATGTTTACTCAGTAATGGCCAACTGGGGAGCCAACCATTCGGCTTCGAGCTATGGTCATATAGGAGCTGATCTTATAGCGCTCGCTTCCCTTCTCAGGATACCGGTATGCATGCACAATGTTGCTGATGAAAAAATCTTCAGGCCAAACTCATGGAATGCATTCGGCATGGACAGGGAAGCTTCGGATTACAGGGCTTGTGCAAGCTACGGTCCCCTTTACGGATAATGACAGGGATAAGACAAAAGAACATATCGAAAACAATATACGGTTACAACACTGAACTACAATGGAAACATCTCCGGAAGAAAGGAAACTTGAAATTGGTCCTGATGCACTCAAAAATCTGAACACTATGAGAATATGGACCACGTTCCTTTCGGTACTTGGCTTCATTCTGATAGGATTGTTTATTATTGCGGGGATTGCCACAGGCATGTTCCTTACAAGCTTCAGCACGACAAAGGCAGCCCTGGGCATCCCCGAATCGATGGTGATCATTCTTTTATTTGTGGTAGGTGCGATTTCCCTGTTTCCGGTTGTGTTCCTTTTCCGGTTTTCGAAAAACATCAGGGATGCTGTTCAGAACAACGACCAGCAGAAGCTCGACAAGGGAATAAGGAACCTGAGGAGATACTTCGCTTTCATAGGGATCCTGGTTATAATTGCCATCACTGTCTATGCCGTGGGGCTGATATATGCCGGAGCATCGATGTCATTTCTAAAAGGGGCCTGACCGATGCAGCGCGATACGGCAATTGTCTTCGACTGCGGTGCAACAAATGTAAGGGTGATTGCTATCGATGCGGCAGGAAGCATACTTGCGTCGGAGGCTTTCCCAAATGCGACACGACCCGACCCTTTTTACCCGGCGTACAGGATCTGGGACACAGGGGAGATATGGGAGAAGATGTGCCTTGCCTCACGGAAAGTGATGGGGATGATCAAACCTGAAAGAATTGCCGGTGTCACAGTTACTACTTTCGGAGTCGACGGCACCATTTTCAGCAGGGAAGGCAGGATGCTTTATCCGGTCATTTCATGGCAGTGTGAACGGACAAAACAGATTATGTCCGGGATCGGCAAGTATATCCCGCAGCATGAACTTTACGGCGAGAGCGGAGTTCTTCCGTTCAGCTTCAATACAATCTACAAGCTGCTATGGTTTAAGGAGAACAGGCCGGAAATCATCTCCGGCAGTCAAATGTTTCTTTTCATGCCCTCGATATTCATCAGGCAGCTTACGGGTGAAATGGTTAATGACACCACTATGGCCGGCACATCGATGATGATGAACCAGCGGGAGAGGGATTTCTCCGACATGATTCTTGGAAAGACAGGCATCGGCAGGGAGCTGATGGGGCCTCTTGCCGAACCGGGGACCATTGTCGGATCTGTAAGCAGGAAAGCTTTTGAAGAAACATCAATTCCTGCCGGCACCCCTGTTGTGGCCACAGGGCACGACACCCAGTTTGCCATTTTCGGATCGGGCGCCGGGAAAGACGAGCCCGTGCTCAGTTCAGGAACCTGGGAAATACTGATGGTCAGGGCAGGAAGCTTCAGAGCCGGTCCGGAACAACTGGATATGGGCATCACCACCGAACTTGACGCCAGACCGGGTCTTTTCAATATTGGCACGCAGTGGATTGCATCCGGAGTCATTGAATGGGTTCGCCGGAATCTTTACAGCGATCTGGGCGATGATGCTTTTGAAAAAATGATAGAAGGAGCTGAAAAAGTCGCCGACGGCTGCAACTGTGTTAAGGTGATCCCTAAGTTCTATGAGGAAAGGGAAGGCAGGCCCGGAGGCCAGATACTCGGACTTACAATGGACTCGACAAGGGATGAAATATTCAGGGCTGTTCTCGAGTCACTTTCCCAAAGGCTGGCGGAAGGCAGGACAGCGCTTGAAAATGCCGGCGGATTCAGGGCAGAGAATATTCTGTGTGTGGGCGGAGGATCACGTAACCGGCTGTGGAACAGGCTCAGGGCCAAGTCGGCCGGAGTGCCGCTCAGAATAATAAAGCAAAAGGAGACCACAGTGCTCGGAGCCTCCCTTTTCGTTCAGGCAGCCTGCGGAAACTTCAGCTCGCCGGAGGATGCAAGGTCGGAAATTGATTACAGCACAGAGGTGATCGAACCCGGATAAAAAAAGATCAGGAAAAGAAACTGGCTGAAACCAATTGCGGACCAATAAACTTTTTCAGGACTGATCTGTTTATAAATAAGTTAACCGGAAAGTAAAATGGACATAGCATATTTCAACGGCACCTTCATGCCCAGGGATGAGATCAGGATAAGTCCTGATGACCGCGGATTTCTGTTTGCGGAAGGAATTTATGAAGTGGTAAGGTGGTACCAGGGATTCTTTTTTGATATGGATGGTCATGTGGCAAGGATGAAAAGGAGTCTCAGGGAAACACTTATTTCGTGGCCGGAAGAGGAAAAATTCCCTGTAATTGCAAGGGAACTGGTTAAGCTGAATCATCTTGAAAATTCACAGGCTCTCGTTTATCTTCAGGTTACAAGGGGAGCCGCCAGCCGGTCCCATGCATTCCCTTCGCCTCCGGTAAGTCCGACAGCCTATGCCTTTGCAAGGGAATTCACACCCGAGAATGCAGGCAGGGAGTCGGGAGTTGCCATTACTGTTAAGGAAGACATCAGGTGGGCGCGCTGCGACATCAAATCCGTTGCACTTTTACCCAACACACTTTGCTTTCAGGATGCCGTAAGCAAGGGTTTCTTTGAATGTGCCTTTATCAGGTATGGATTAGTCACTGAGTGTTCACACTCGAATATTTTCTTTGTTCAGAAAGGGGTTCTCTATACCCATCCTGAATCGGAAAGCATACTATCCGGTATAACTCGGAAAAACATAATCAAACTGGCCCGCAGGGAGGGCATCCCCGTAAAGGAGGAAGCTATGGTTCTAAAAAAACTGTCAAAGGTTCAGGAGATATTCATAACAAACACCTCAGGTGAAATCACCCCTGTTGTCAGGGTGGACAATCTGGAGATCGGAGGAGGGGTTCCCGGACCGGTCACCAGGATACTCAGGGAACGGTTCAACGATCAGATCTGCTCGCTGAAACATTAATGAACCACATTCAGGCAATAGCTGAATTTTGATATCTTTGCACAAATTTTAAGCTACTGGTTTATGATGTTAAGTGAACAGGAAAAGATACGGAGGGATGCGCTTGCAGAGTTAAGAAAGCTTGGCATTGATCCGTATCCGGCAGCCGAATACAAGACGAATGCCTATGCTGCCGATATATTGAATGAATTTGACAAGGATGAATCGAAGTTCGGGGATGTATGCCTTGCCGGCAGGATAATGAGCCGCCGGATTATGGGGAATGCATCCTTTGCCGAACTGATGGATTCGACGGGAAGGATACAGATCTATGCCAGGAGGGATGATCTTTGTCCGGGTGAGGACAAAACCCTGTACAACACAGTTTTCAAGCGTCTGCTCGACATGGGTGACATCATCGGGGTTAAAGGTCATGTTTTCAGAACCCAGATGGGTGAGATAACAGTTCATGTCAGGGAATTCACAATACTTAGCAAATCAATCAGGCCGCTTCCCGTTGTAAAGGAAAAGGACGGGATTTTCTATGATGCGGTCACTGATCCCGAAATGCGCTACCGCCAGCGCTATGTGGATCTTATTGTTAATCCGCATGTCCGCGACGTGTTCCGGAACAGGACAAGGATAGTGCAGTCGATGCGCGAGCTTTTCAATTCGCAGGGTTACCTTGAAGTGGAAACCCCCATCCTCCAGCCCATTCCTGGTGGTGCTGCGGCAAGACCTTTCATCACTCATCACAATTCGCTCGATATACCGCTTTATCTCAGGATTGCGAATGAGCTTTACCTTAAAAGGCTGATAGTGGGCGGATTCGAAGGAGTTTACGAGTTTGCAAAGGATTTCAGAAATGAAGGCATGGACCGGAATCATAATCCCGAGTTCACTGTACTTGAAATCTACGTGGCTTACAAGGACTACTTCTGGATGATGAGTTTCACGGAGGAGATAATCCGGAAAGCGGCAATGGAAATTCACGGCAGTACGGAAATCGTTTACGGAGACAAAAATATTAACCTCACCCCCCCGTATAAAAGGATATCGATGACGGATGCAATCAGGGAGAATACCGGGGTTGACATCACGGGGATGACGGAGGAGGAACTGAGAAAGGTATGTGACAGGCTTGAAGTACCTCATACGCCAGAGATGGGGAAAGGCAAGCTCATCGATTCGATTTTCGGAGAAAAATGCGAGCATAATTATATTCAGCCCACTTTCATAATCGATTATCCCACTGAGACCTCACCGCTGACTAAGATGCACCGCAGCAAGCCCGGTCTGGTCGAAAGGTTTGAGCTGATGATAAACGGTAAGGAGATAGCAAATGCCTATTCGGAGCTCAATGACCCGGTGGATCAGCTCGAGAGATTCCAGGACCAGTTGAAGCTATCTGAAAAGGGTGATGATGAGGCCATGTTCATTGACCTTGATTTTGTAAAAGCACTCGAATACGGCATGCCTCCCACCTCAGGTATGGGCATTGGCATCGACAGGCTGGCCATGCTGCTTACAAATCAGCCCTCGATCCAGGATGTTCTCCTGTTCCCGCAGATGAAACCACTGATCCAGAAGCCGCCGGTTGAAAGCACTAAAGAAGAATACATGGAATCCGGGATCCCGGAAGAATGGGTTGAACCCTTAAAAAAGCTCGGATACACGACACTCGCAAAGTTAAGGGAAACTGCAAAGGCAGGCAAGTTGTCGAATGATCTGAACGGCTATAATAAGAAGAATAAGCTCGGGCTGGCCGGATTAAGTCCGCAGGCTGTTGAGGAGTGGCTGAAAGGCAAAGATCAGGCGGGCTAAAGATTTTCTGCGCCAGGCAGACAATAAAGATCATTAATTGAATATTTATCGGCAATTAGTTTGTTATTTTGCCGTTATAAATATTTAATTAATGCCGGAGTTAAATTTTTATTAAACCCCATATGCCATTGAATAGAAAAATTCTACTCATTTCTTTAGCCGTAATCGCCTGTGGATCATCGTTCGGGCAGCAATCACCCTTCAATCCGGTTTCATACAGGATCTACACCCCGTTTGTCCTGAATCCTGCTGCCGCCGGAAGCAAGGATTACTTATCTGTCGACATGAACGCAGGTTTCAGGGGACAGTCTTCTTCCCAGATCCTTAGCGGGAACACCCGTCTGACAAAAAAAGTCCTGGGTTATCTTCCATCGGGAAGGACATACTCCTACTCAAACGTTGGTGTCGGGTTATACGGCTACAATGAATACGAATCCGCCGACTCGACACACAACGCAGGAGTAAGCGCATCGGCAGCGTATCACATACCCCTTAGCAGAAGGGGATTGTCGTTCGTTTCGATTGGCGCAGCAGTCAAAGGGATGTATCATTTCAAGGAGGGGAAACCTGACCAGGAAATACCATATAAGGAATTCAGTTATCCCAATATCGATTTCGGCGTCTATGTTTACAATCCAAAGGCGTATGCCGGGATTTCTGCGACCAATCTGCTGAATCCCCCTAAAGACAAGGATACGCTGCATAATTATTCAGTTCCTGTCTCGAGGCAGTATCATCTGATCGGCGGTTACAAATTTGTGCTGAGCGAAGCCCTGGATATTGTACTTGAACCATCCATTTTAATTCATACAGACGATTCCCTTTCATTCGATATAAAGGAAAGCATTGAACCACTTCTGAAACTGTATGTGGGTAATTTCTGTATCGGGACTTATTTCAACGACTACAGCAAAGTTTCATTCTTTTTCCAGTACAGGTATCCTAAATTTTATGTCGGAACCTATTTTGCCCTGCCCAAAGATTCACCTTTCTACAAAAAAGCCTTAACTTCGGAAATTGCTGTGGGTATCAATTTCTCGCCCAACAAGTCGGGCTACATAAAAAGCGGACACTGGTAAAATGTTTTTGTCAGAATTATGAAAATTACAACTACTAAAATATTGTCTTTGCCGGCAACAATGCTGCTTCTGGCATTTACCGCCGGCTTTGCCTCAGCGCAGTCGCCGGGGCAGCAGAACTTCAGGAATCTGATCAAAGTTGACCGGTTCAGCCTTGATGTGGTTTCTCCCTCGTCAGGTGTTCAGTTCTACCGCGACGGCATTGTTTTTCTTTCGGATACGAAAAGCGACGCCAGGATGCTGGAGAGTCACACCTCATTCGGAAAGATAGATGCCTATTATGCGGTTCCTCTCGATACAGTTGCCGGCTCCCGCACTCTTTTCTCACCTACCCTGTCGTGGCAGGTCCCGACCGAGGCAATGACCTTCAACTATGATTATACGGTGATGTATTATACCCGGAAGCCTTCGAGCAGGGAGCCTGAGAAGATCTTCAAGGCAAGGTATGAGCTTACAAAAAACAAAAAGCATGAATGGGTCAGCGATACCAAACCACTTAGTTTCTGCTCCGACAGATCGCTTTATTCCCATCCTGCGCTGTCGCCCGACGGTGAAAAGATGGTTTTCAGCAGCAACAGGAGCGAAAGTCTGGGCGGGCTTGATCTTTTCATTTCATACAGGGAGGGAACCGAATGGTCTGCTCCCATAAATCTGGGAAACCTCATAAACACAAAGGGAGATGAACTTACGCCATTCCTTGACCAGGACAATAACCTGTATTTCTCGTCCGACGGGATATCCGGTTCAGGAGGCTATGACATCTTTTTCTGCAGGTACAACGGAGGCAAATGGGACAAACCAGCCAATCTCACCGAACTTATAAACACTCCGGATGATGATCTTGCTTTCAAACTAAGCAAGACCGACGGCAAATCAGCTTTCTATACAACAAGATACAAGCAAGCGGGGAAAGCTCCGCAGTTATTCAGGGTCACCCTGAGCGATCAGATGGCTCTTGGAAATGCCCGCAACCTTCAGGAAGCCTTCAATCTGATTGCCCGGACGGTTCCCGCTGTTGAAGAGGAAGTAGTTCCGGTTGCCGTGAAACAGGAAGAGCCTGAACCTGTTGTAAAGGAAGCTTTACCTCCTGTTGAAAAGCCCGTGCAGAAAGTTGCCGAAGCAGTAAAGGTGCCTGAACCGGCTCCTGCAGTTGCTAAAACACAGGCTCCCCCCGATCCCGACGCTATTGTGTTCCGTGTGCAGTTCCAGGCCACCTCGGTGAAAAGGGCTGACAGGATCCTCAAAGCAGGGGGAAAGGAATACGAAATTTTTGAGTATTTCTCGAATGGCACATACAAATCCTGTGCAGGGGAATTTCCTTCTCCGGCAGCAGCAGCCGGACTTCAGGCGCAGCTCCGCAGGGATGGATACAAAGATGCATTCGTGGTTGCCTTCAAAAATAATGAACGGGTCACAGGTTCATTGCAGAATATAACCGCCCAGGCAGGGACACAGAAGCCCGCCGGAGAAGCCGTAAATACCCGGAGAGTGCCGGCTCAGGTGCAGGAACCTGTAAAACAACCTGCCGTGCAAGGTGCAGCGGCACAGGGCAAAATAGTCTACCGTGTGCAGTTTACTTCATACATGCAGCCCAGGGGAAGCTTTGAGGTGACATTCGGAGGGACCAGATACAAGACCTTCGAATATATGTTTAACGGAGCCTACCGTGCATGTGCAGGTGAATTCAGCACTTCAGCCGAGGCCTCGGGACTCCAGAAACAGATCATGAAGGAAGGTTATCCCGATGCATTCGTGATTCCGACAAGAGGAAATGAAAGGGTAATTAATCCCTGAAATAACCCGGTCAGAAAAAAAGTAACAGATCAAGGCTAAAGCCTCTTTAACTGTCCGTCGAAGTTCATCACTTCACCCTTTCCAGTTTCTGACGAGAACTTAAGACCATTATAACTCAGCGAAAGAGGCATTCCCGACACTGAAATCACTTTCAGATTCGCCAGTTTACCTTCATTCCATTCAAAATCAAGTTCAAAACCTCCTCTCGCCCTTATTCCCCTTATCTTTCCTGACGGTATCCCATCGGGCAGGGCAGGAAGAATTTCGATCTCATCAAGATGGCTCTGGATCAGCATTTCAGCAATTCCTGCCGCTCCTCCGAAATTCCCGTCGATCTGGAACGGAGGGTGTGCATCAAAGAGATTCGGATATGATCCGCCACCTGCTGAACCGCCGCCCCCGGCCTGGGAGGAAGGCATCCCCTGCGGCCTGAGAAGCATCCGAACCATTTGCCATGCATGGTTTCCTTCCCTGAACCTCGCCCAGAAGTTGATCTTCCATGCCAGGCTCCAGCCGGTTCCCTCATCCCCTCTTGCGACAAGTGATTTTTTTGCTGCCTCCATGAATTCCGGATTATCTTTCCAGTTAATTTCCTTTCCCGGATGCACGCCCCAGAGATGCGAAACATGACGGTGCTTGTTATCCGGATCATCAATATCGTCCATCCATTCCTGGAGCTGTCCGAACCTGCCAATCCTGTAAGGCGCTATCCGCGAAAGCATCGCTGCAAGGGTATCTGTAAAGGCATCATCGGAATCGAGTATCCTGCCCGCATCTATGCATGCCCTGAACAGACTCTTTATTATCTGGTGGTCCATTGTCGGACCCGATACCAGGCCCCCGTTCTCAGGAGAATTGGAAGGGCATGAAACCAGCCATCCCGTTTCCGGATCGGGCACGAGCAGGTCGGTATAGAACAAAGCTGCATCCCTCATAACAGGCCAGGCCTCGTTTCTCAGGAAAGTGGTGTCTCTTCCGAAAAGAAAATGCTCCCAGAAATGGTGTGCCATCCATCCGCTTCCAGTAACCCATATTCCATGGTCGGATGCATTTATCGGAGCGGCGCCCCTCCAGATGTCGGTGTTATGGTGAAGAACCCAGCCCGAAGCATTGTAATGATCCCTTGCGACCTTTGCGCCAGCCGGAACAAGTTCTTCAATCATTTTAAAAAGGGAGCCCTGGCATTCGGCAATGTTAAGTATTTCAGCCGGCCAGTAATTCATTTCGATGTTTATGTTGACAGTGTATTTGCTGTCCCACGGGGGATTTAGTCTGCTGTTCCATATACCCTGAAGGTTCGCAGGATATGTCCCCTCGCGGCTTGAAGACAGAAGGAGATAACGTCCGTACTGGACATAGAGCGCAGCAAGGGAATTGTCCATTGCCGCCGGAATCTCCTGTATTCGCCTGTCAGTCGGAAGATTCTCCTTTCCTGACAAACCCAGGTCAATCGAGAACCTGTCAAAATACTTCCGGTAGTCACCTGTATGATCCTCCCTCAGCTTTTCATAGGTCTTGCCTTCCGAAGCTTCAAGGTGCCTGGTGCACAAGGCGGCAGGATCGCCGGAGACATCGCGGGGATTGACGAAATTGGTGGCAGCCGACAACAGAATAGTGGCCTTATCGGCATTTTCAATGCGGAGGCTGGTGTCTGATGCGGTGACCTCTCCTCCTTTTAAAAGAACTTTGGCGACGGAAGTGCCGTAGAGGGCGCCGTTTTTAACCTTCACATCAAGTGTCAGAGTATTGTCTTCGCCTGCATTCACCTTATGATCTTCGTGAAGTGCTGTCAGGGAGAGATCGAAGGAAAGCGACCGCCTGCTGTCGCAAGACAGGTTAATAACGATCAGGTTTGCCGGATAGCTTGCGAAATATTCACGGGTGAATTTCTTCCCTCCAGTCTCATAGGTGGTTCTGCAAATGGCGTTTGAGATATCGAGTTCCCTCCTGAAGGATGTAACCGAATCGTGTCCGCTGAACTTAAGCCACAGATCTCCGAAAGGCTGGTATTTCTCCTGGTAGAGAGGCACGCTCATGAACTCAGCCAGGGCAAGTTCCTCAGCCTCGTCCTGTTTGCCGTCCCATATAAGTTCCCTTATCTTTCCGAGATATTGAGAAGCTCCTTCATTTGAATAGTCATGGGGCCTGCCTGTCCAGAGGGTTTCTTCATTGAACTGGATGTGATCTTCCCCGGGGTTTCCGTAAATCATAGCACCCAGCCGTCCGTTCCCGACCGGAAGTGCTTCCTCCCATTTGGAAGCCGGTTGTTCAAACCATAGCTTAAGGTTTGCATCATCCTTCACCCCGCCGGTGCATCCGCAAACCAGGGCAAGGCAAAATACTACTGTAAAAAAGTTGATGGATTTCATTATCATAGGAGATTCGTGGTTGGATCAGCAAGATACAAACTATTTTTCCGGTTATAAACAGTAAAAATATTGATTCGTCATGCAACCTTATGGCTTTTTGCATGTCTTTAACTTGAAATCAAATTTATCAAACTAATATTTAAGGCCATGAAGAACCTGAAGTTCGGACTGTTATTGATTCTTGCTTTTGGAATAACCTTCTGCACCAACGGGCAGATGCGCAGAACTGTATACGGCAATAACAAGGTAGAAAAGGAAAAAAGGGATGCGGGACAGTTCTCGGCCCTGAGGGTCAGCAGCGGAATCGATGTTTACCTTTCGCAGGGGGAAGGAGAATCGATCGAGGTGGAGGCTGATGAAAACCTTCATGAATATATTCTTACAGATAACAGGAACGGGGTTCTTCATGTTTACTCCGATGTCAACATCAGGGAGGCAGAAATGAAAAGGGTGTATGTCACGATGAAGGACATTGAATCTCTGAGCACATCAAGCGCAGGAGACATAATTGGTCAGACGCCGGTCAGAACCGGCCGTCTCGAGTTATCTGTAAGCAGTGCAGGCGACATCAAGCTTGAAGTATATGCAAAGGAGATCAGGGCCGGCGTGAGCAGTTCCGGGGATGTTACCCTTACCGGCGAAGCAGATCTGCTTGATGCAAATCTCAGCAGTGCCGGCGATTTTAATGCCTACGGTCTTGTGGTAAGGGAAGCTGAAGTTTCGGCTTCGAGCGCCGGAGATGCCGATATCAATGTCACGGAAAGGCTCAGGGCACGGTCATCGAGCGCCGGAGACATCAACTACAGGGGCAACCCGAAATATATTGATGCACATTCGTCGAGTGCGGGGAGTGTGAACCGGAAATAGTCCGTTCCCGCATACAAAATGCTTTCACTTACAAGGCCGGCAGGTATATCCTGCCGGCTTTTTTTTAACTTTGTCAATTCGTAACCCTTTTTTAAAATATTGACAGATGAAGGAAACCATAAGTTTAAGTCTTAAGAATGTTGCAGATTTCATATCGCTTGAAGAGATAACAGCCCTTGCCCAGCAGTCGGTAAGGCATCTTGACAGCCTGAACAATAAGACAGGAGCCGGAAACGATTTTCTGGGCTGGCTGACATTACCGGATGACATTCTGCCACAGCTTGACAATATTGAAAAAAGTGCAGAGTATCTGAGATCAATATCCGATTTCACTGTGGTGATAGGTATTGGAGGATCGTATCTTGGATCGAGGGCGGTTATCGAGGCTCTTTCACATACTTTCTCAACACTGAGGAAGGACTCACATCATGAAGTCATCTTTGCAGGGCAGAATCTGTCGGAGGATTATGTTGCAGATCTTCTTGAGATTCTTGACAAGGTTAATTATTCGATAGTTGTAATTTCAAAATCGGGGGTAACGACCGAACCGGCCATAGCTTTCCGCATAATCAGAAATCATCTTGAACATAAGGTCGGAAAGGCAGAGGCAGCCAAAAGGATCATTGCAATCACCGACAGTAAAAAGGGAGCTCTGAGGCCCCTTGCACAGAAAAACGGATACCAGACATTCGTCATTCCCGACAATATCGGAGGGAGGTATTCGGTTCTGACTCCGGCCGGATTATTGCCGATAGCACTGTGCGGATTTGACATCAGGGCACTGGTAAGCGGAGCAAAATCAATGGAACAGATCACCCGCAACAACAGAAACGGGGCAACAAACCTTTCATTGCTTTATGCCGCCGCCCGCAATCTGATACTGCAGTCGGGAAAAACGACTGAGATAATGATAAGCTATAACCCCAAACTTCACTACTTTGCCGAATGGTGGAAACAGCTGTACGGAGAGAGTGAAGGCAAGGACGGAAAAGGTATATTTCCGGCTGCTGTCGATTTCACCACCGACCTGCATTCTCTCGGGCAGTACATTCAGGATGGTCAGAGAATAATGTTTGAAACAGTTCTTTCGGTAAAGGAACCTGTGAAAAAGGTAACGGTTCCGAAAGAGGAAGAAGATGCTGATCAGCTTAATTATCTTGCAGGACAGAGGTTGTCGCAGGTTGATCACAATGCCGAAGCCGGGACCATCCTGGCCCACAACGACGGGAAGGTGCCTGTAATGCACATCACAATTCCGGAACTCACTGAATATTATGTCGGTCAGTTGTTCTATTTCTTTGAGCTTGCATGCGGAGTCAGCGGTTATATCCTGGATGTAAATCCATTTGATCAGCCCGGAGTGGAGGCATACAAGAAGAATATGTTTGCCCTGCTCAGCAAGCCAGGCTATGAAGAGGCAGGCAAATTACTGAGGGAAAGACTAAAATAAACCAAATATGAACATAGAATTAAGAAAAAACTACAAATGGTCGCTGGTGGTTCCTACCAGCATGGGGGTAAGAATTACTCCCTCCAATGGACAGTCAGTGCACTGCAGTGATACCTTTCACATGCAGGTAACCAGCGCCGAGACAAATGTTGCGAGCATTCCCTCGTATCTCGGACTCCCGGTTAAGGTTCTGACAACCTTTGTTAAAGACAGCCCGATATCACGAATGATCAGGGACAACCTTGCGTCGAGGCATATGTCGTATGAAGGTGTTGAACTTGAACAGGGCGGGCCCTGGGGTTACCGTCATCAGTTCAACATAGCCGACTGCGGTTACGGATCGAGGGGACCAAGGGTTCACAATGACAGGGCCGGTGAAGTCGGAAGGACTCTCAATGTCAAGGACTTCGACCTTAAAAGGCTTTTTGAGGAAGAAGGAGTTCAGATACTTCACCTCTCGGGGCTTATCGGAGCCCTGTCGCCCGAAACCAGCAATTTCTGCCTCGAGCTGGCACGATCGGCAAAGAAGCATGGCACCAGGATTGCATTTGACCTCAATTACAGAGCCACATTCTGGAAGGGAAGGGAAAAGGAACTCGCGGCCACATTCAAAGAAATAGCAGGGCTTGCCGATATCCTTGTCGGCAATGAGGAGGATTTCCAGCTTTGTCTGGGTATCGCCGGACCCGAGGAGGGAGGCAAGGACCTTGCAGCGAAGATAGAGAGCTTCAAGGAAATGATCCGCAGGGTGAAAAAAGAGTTTCCTGCAGCATCTGTATTCGGGACCACCCTGAGGCAGGTTATTAATGCCAACGAACATCTCTGGGGTGCCATAATGCTCGAAGGCGATGAATGGCATGTAGTGGAGCCGCGGCCAATCCATGTCCTCGACCGCATTGGCGGAGGTGACGGGTTCGTCGGGGGTCTGCTCTACGGAATTCTCCAGAGCTGGGAGCCCGAAAAATGGATACAGTTCGGATGGGCTACAGGTGCGCTTGCCACAACATCCTTAACCGACTACGGCCAGCCTGCCGACGAGGAACAGGTATGGAGCATCTGGAAGGGCAATGCCCGGGTAAGAAGATAGAACAAAAAATAAGCCCTCATCAATGCGATGGGGGCTTTTTGTTAAAAACCTATTACTGATTAATTCTTTCCTTTCAGACCGAACTTGTTCACGAACTCATCTATCACCTGTGTCAGGTTGGGATAACCTATTTCCTGAAGATCATAATATACCCTGGTGTTGGGTTTCCTGATGCTGATTATCCTGTTCAGATCGATCGGAGTTGCAATGACAACGCTGTCGCAATCTGTCTTATTGATTGTATCCTCAAGGTCCTTGAGCTGCTGTTCTCCGTATCCCATTGCAGGCAGGAGGGTTCCGATATTCGGATAAATGCTGAATGTCTCAGTCAGCTTTCCGACTGTAAATGGCCTCGGGTCTACCAGTTCGGCAGCTCCGAACTTCCTGGCAGCAACGATTCCGGCCCCCAGTTTCATTTCGCCATGGGTGAGGGTTGGTCCGTCCTCAACAACCAGTACTCTTTTTCCCTTAATCACCGAAGGATCATCGACCCTGATAGGAGAAGCACCGTCGATCACAATTGCCTGCGGGTTAACCTTATCAATGCTTTCCCTTACAATCTGAATCCCCTCGGGAGAAGAGCTGTCCATCTTGTTTATCACAACCACATCGGCCAGCCGGAGAGTTACTTCACCGGGATAATATCTCAGTTCATGACCTGCCCTGTGGGGATCAGTCACAGTGATCATCAGATCCGTTTTGTAGAACGGAAAGTCATTGTTGCCGCCATCCCAGACAACCACATCGCATCCGGCAGGATCGTTCTCGGCAGCCCGGAGTATTGCCTCATAGTCGACTCCGGCGTATATCACATTGCCTCTGACAACATGAGGTTCGTATTCTTCCATCTCCTCAACCGTGCACTTGTGTTTTTCAAGGTCGCTGATTGTGGCAAATCTCTGTACTTTCTGTTCGGCAAGGTCTCCGTATGGCATCGGATGGCGGACTGCCACCACCCTGAGGCCTTTCGCCATCAGGAGCTCAATGACCCTCCTTGATGTCTGGCTCTTTCCGCAGCCTGTTCTGATGGCTCCCACCGCAATCACGGGTTTTTTGCTTTTTACCATTGTAGCATCAGGGCCGAGAAGAACAAAATTGGCGCCGGCGGCGTTCACCAGGGCGCTTACAGACATCACTTTCTGATATGTGACATCACTGTATGAAAAAACACAATCCTCAACCTTGAATTTATGGATCAGATCGGCAAGATTTTCTTCAGCAAAAACAGGAATCCCTTCAGGATACAATTTGCCTGCAAGCACGGCAGGATATTTCCTGCCATCAATATCAGGTATCTGGGCAGCAGTGAATGCGACTACATTGTAGCTTTCATTATCCCTGAAATAGGTATTGAAGTTGTGGAAATCCCTTCCGGCTGCTCCAATTATTATTACATTCTTTTTTGGCATAATTCCTCCCGTTATACTTGATAATTAATTTCGTGGAAAAAACGTTATTATAATAAACTGAAACGACAAATTTATAATTTGCGGGTATAAAATCCGAACATTTGAATTGATTTTTTCGGATGAGGTAATTATGACATAATTGATTGACTATTTGATGATTTAAACCCGTATTAGTGCCTTTTGAAAATATGTTAAAGAAAATGTTTCCGGTATAACCGGGCTAAACTTATTTCTTTGTACTATTATGTTTTGAAATGAATGTCCTGGCCCACATATACCTTTCTGGTGATTCTGAAAAAATAATCATCGGAAACTACATAGGAGATTATGTAAAAGGTCGCGATTATCTGAAATATCCCGAGCCGGTCAGGAGGGGAATAATACTTCACCGGCATATTGATGCTTTCACCGACAGGCATCCTGTTGTTCACAGGAGCAAGATCCATTTCAGCAGAAAATACCACAAATATTCGGGTGTTATCACTGATATTCTTTACGATCATTTCCTTACGACGGAGTGGAATTTTTTCTCGCGCAGGCCTCTTGAGAGCGTTACCTACAATTTCTACAGGGCTATGGTAAACAACTTTGACATACTCCCGGAAGATGTAAGGAAGATGATGCCGTTCTTCATTATAAACAACTGGATAGAATCGTACCAGACAAGAAGGGGGATCAAGCACGTTCTGAACACTCTCAGCAAAAGATCATCGCTTCCCAATGAGACAAGGTTTGCGATGAAGGCTTTGAAGAAAAATTACTATTCGCTTCAGGACGATTTCATGGAGTTCTTCCCTCAGCTCATAGACTATGTTGAAAAGGATTTCGGAATAGAAATATCGCACAGGATTACTATTCCATTCTGATCACACCAGGTATTCAGCGCGGCTCGCATCGAGCCGGAGAAAAATAAACAGCAGTATAGTAAAGGCCCAAAGGGAGCTCCCTCCGTAGCTCAGGAAGGGGAGTGGAATTCCTATTACGGGAACCAGTCCGACAGTCATTCCGATATTTATGAAGAAATGGACGAAGAAGATCGACACCACGCCGTATCCGTAGATTCTTGAAAAGTCGGATCGCTGCCTTTCAGCGAGGATTATCAGTCTTATCAGCAGTATCACATACAAGGCAATTACAACGAACGATCCCATAAAGCCCCATTCCTCACCTATTGTACAGAATATGAAATCGGTGCTTTGCGCGGGAACGAATTTGAATTTGGTCTGAGTTCCCTGAAGGTATCCCTTACCGGAAAAGCCTCCCGAACCGATTGAGATAATCGACTGGTTGACATTGTAACCTGTACCGTGGGGATCCGATTTTATTCCGAGCATTATTTCAACCCTCTCTTTCTGATGCGGTTGCATCAGATTATTGAATGCCAGGTTAACGGAGTTGACAAAGGCAAGACTCCCGGCCAGGAAAAGGTAAATCATCAGGAGCAAGATGGCCTTTTTGTTATAGAAGTAGACTGCAAATATCACACCTGAAAGCAGAACGGAGATCAGCAGGATGTGCTCGTTTTTCATCGATTTGATCAACAAGCTGTTAAGCTCGTAGACAAGAAGGGACATACCGGTCAAAACGCCAAGTGCCAGAAGGCAGAGCTTCCATTTTCTGGTAGCTATCCATGCCAGAACCAGGGCAGCAGATATCAGGCTGACGGACAGCCAGGTGTTATTGAATATCAGGGTAAAGAAGAACAGGATTGCCATCAGGAGCCCCGAGATTAGAATATAGGGACTCATGCCTTCCCTGAAAAGTACTATGAAGAGGGCAAAGAAAACAACCGCCGAACCCATATCAGGCTGAAGCACAATAAGCAATGCCGGCAGTATTATAATTCCAACTGAAATCATAAAGACAGTCAGCTTTCCCAGGTCATGCCTCGAGGCATTGAGATAAGCAGCCAGGGCAAGGGCAGTGCCGATTTTTGTGAATTCGGATGGTTGAAGGCTAAGTGTTCCGAACTGGAACCACGATCTGGCGCCGTTTATATCCTTCCCGACGAAAAGCACGAGAAGGAGGAGGAACAGCAGAAATCCGTAGATGAAATAGGCAAAGAAAAAATAAAACCTTGTATCGATCACCACAACAAATACTGCAATTACAACTGTTGCGAGTATCCAGACAAACTGCTTGCCGTATCTCTGGGTAAGGTCGATTATCCTTGTGTGCTCCTCGTTAAAGACGGCTGCATAAATATTGAACCATCCTATTATAACAAGCAGCAGGAAGATCCCGATTGAAGCCTTGTCGAGCCTGTTCCATATATTGATGTTTCTAGTCACCGGCTATAAGATTCAGGTCAAGTATCCTCTGTTCCGAGTATTTATTTGTCACCTGGCCTGTCAGATATTTCTCCATCATCAGGCTGGCAACAGGAGCCGCGTACGTTGCTCCGAAACCTGCGTTCTCGACATACACCGCTATAGCAATTTTCGGGTCATCCTTAGGGGCAAAGGCAATGAACACTGAATGATCTTCTCCGCGATTCTGCGCAGTTCCGGTCTTGCCGCACACTATTATATCCTTAATAGCCGCGATCCTTGCCGTAGCACCCGCAGATCCGTTAACAGCTTCTTCCATTCCCTGTACTATGAATTCAAAATTCGCCGAATCGATACTGATTGTGCGTTTTGTTAAATATTTTTCGTCGGGTTTTCTGTCTGTCCCGATAGCCTTAACGACATGAGGTGTAAAATAATATCCTCTGTTTGCAATGGCAGCTGTCATATTGGCCATCTGCAGGGGAGTTGTCTCGATTTCCCCCTGTCCGATTGCCATCGAGATTATAGTAAGGGCCTTCCATCCGTTTTTGCCGTGATATCGATCAAAATATTCCGGTGAAGGAATGAGTCCCGTGAGTTCATTTGTGAATTCAATTCCGAGTCTCTGGCCGAATCCGAACTGATCAAGATATTCTTTCCATTTTACATAAGCGGCCTCAACAGTCGGATATTCAGGGTTCTCCATTATCCTTCTGAACACCTGGCAGAAGTAGGCATTGCACGAATTTGAGATACCGTGGATAAGGTCGAGGGGAGAACTGTGCGAATGGCATCCGACAAACATATAACCGTGGTTGCAGCCGAAAAGGGTTGAAGGTTCAATAACATTCTCCTGAAGACCTATCAGTCCGTTGATTGGCTTGAAAGTTGAGCCCGGGGGGTACTTTGCCTGGATAGCCCTGTTAAACAGCGGAAGTGCAGTGTCGGCGCTGAGTCTTGAATAGTTTTCGGATCTTATTCTTCCCACGAGCAGACCCGGATCGTAGTTAGGGCTTGAGACCAGGGCGAGCACTTCTCCGGTTTTGGGCTCGATGGCCACAATGCTCCCTGATTTATTTTTCATCAGGAGTTCCCCGTATTCCTGAAGATCCATATCGATTGTTGAGATGATATCCTCACCCTGCACGGCAACCGTATCAAGACGGCCGTCGGCATAGGATCCCTTTATCCTGCTGTAGACGTCAACAAGATAAATTGTCACTCCTCTCCGGCCCCTCAGGTATTTTTCATATGCCTCCTCTATTCCGAGTTTCCCTATATAGTCACCGGCCTTGTAGTAAGGGTCCTTTCTCACAACTGACTCATCAACCTCGCTTACATAGCCAAGAATATGACCTGCAATGGGTTTGGTATATTTCCTCAGGGTTCGCGGCTGGACGTAAAATCCGGCATATGAAAAAAGCTTTTCCTGGAATCTTGCATACGACTCTGCGGAGATCTGCTTAAGAAAAACCGAAGGTGCCCTTCTTGAATAGTTTATGGCTGCATCCATCCTGTCGCGGAAGGAACTGACTGATATCCCGAGGAGATTGCAGAATTCGGCTGTATCGATATCACTTACCTGTGCCGGGACAACCATAAGGTCGTAGGCAGCCTGGTTTGTAACCATCAGTTCCTTGTTCCTGTCGTAAATAAGACCTCTTGCAGGATATTGTGTAACATACCTGAGGACATTGTTATCGGCCGACAACCTGTAGGTATCCTTTACAACCTGTATCACAAAGAGTCTGACAAGCAGGATTAGCGCTGAAATCACGACGAATGCCATGATGATGTACTTCCTGTTTATGAATGCGTCTTTCATGAAAGATAAGTTACCTCCCTTTACGGTAATACTCTATGAGCAGGATAAACCCCAGTGTAAAGACTGAACTCACCAGTATCCTTAATATTGTCCTGAAGAAGTCGGTAAATCTGAAAACCTCTAAGAAAAAGAGGGCGCTGTGATGAATCACGACAATTGCCGTTGCATATATCACAAACCACCGGAAGCCATAGGAAGCCATTGAAAGGCTCGATCCGGGGTCGTATCCGTCGCGGGGGGCAATCAGTCTCAGTACAAAAGGCCGGGCAAAACCTGCCAACAGGGTGGCCGATGCGTGCATCCCGGGCGATCCGGCTGAAAGGTCGATTATCAGACCTGTTGTGAATCCAATTATAAGAACGAGCCACGACGGTGTAAGAGACGGAAGTATAAGGATTATGATTATGTATACATAGGGATTAACATATCCGCTGAACTGAATATTATTCATTACCAGAACCTGAAGCAGGATCAGGAGGACGCTTATCAGTCCGTATTTCAGGATAGAGTTTATCATTGGTACTGCGATTCAAGTTCAAGCTCTTCTTCCCTGAGAAGGTTTCCTATTACATTCACATACTGAACCTGCCTGAAATCGGTGAACAGCTCAACGGTTATCCTGTAAAAATCACTTCCGCTCTTTTTAATTTCACTCACCCGGCCAACGCCGATTCCTTCCGGAAAGACAGCGGAGAACGCGGTTGTCTCGACTGTATCACCCAGAGCAACTGATATGTGCTGTGGAATTTCGTTAAGCACTGCAAAGCGCGGATTCCGGCCGTCCCATGTCAGGGAACCGAAATAACCACTTGTTTTCAGCCGCGAGCTTAACCTGAAATCGAGATTGAGAAGGGAAATGGCAACAGAAAAATTCCGTGAGCAGCCCACTACAAGTCCGACCACATTCCGTCCGTCGGTTAAAGCCATATCGGGTTTAATGCCCTGAAGGCTTCCCTTGTTGATTGTAATAAAATTCTTCTGCTTATTGACTGAATTATTGATTACCCTTGCCGGGGTGTAATTGTACTGCTGACCTGCTGTTGAATCGTTAACAGATATAAAACCCGGATCCTGTACAAGCGAAAACTGTTCGAGCCGGTTTTTAAGGTAGCTGTTTTCTTCGGCAAGCACTGAGTTTACTTCCCTCAGGCTCAGATAGTTTTTGACATTGGTTATCCTCTCCTCCATTCTGCGCGTCATTCCCTGGACGGATTTGACCATCCTCGAGTTATGATATGCATTGCCGTTTGTGAGCCAATAGAATGCTATTCCTTCCAGGATAAGAAATACGATTATATTATTGTATTTCAGTAGAAAGTTCAGCAGGTTTCTCATTCACTCACGTCGTCAGGTTATCTCATAAGAAAAGGAAACTTGTCTACGTTCTTCAATGCAACTCCGGTGCCCCTTGCCACAGCATGGAGAGGATCCTCTACGACATTGAAATTTATGTTCAGCTTATCCGCCAGTCTTCTGTCGAGACCTCTGAGAAGAGCACCTCCTCCGGTAAGGTAGATCCCCTTGTTCACTACATCGGCATAAAGTTCAGGAGGAGTCTGTTCAAGCACGTTTAGCAGTGCAGCTTCCACCTTTGTAAGCGATTTATCGAGGCAATATGCAATTTCCTGGTATGAGATTGGAATCTCAATTGGAAGTGATGTCATGATGTTTGGTCCCCTGACTATGTAATCCTGTGGAGGATTATCTATATCCGGGAGAGCTGCTCCGACAGCGATCTTGATATCTTCGGCCGTCTTTTCCCCGATTTTAATGTTGTGCTGGTGCCTCATGTACGATTGGATATCAGCTGTGAAACCGTCACCGGCGATACGTATCGACTTGTTGCAGACGATTCCGCCGAGCGCAATAACGGCTATTTCAGTTGTCCCGCCGCCCACGTCGACAATCATGCAGCCCTCGGGTGCTTCCACATCCAGTCCGATGCCGATGGCAGCAGCCATGGGCTCGTAAATCAGGTAGACATCCCTGCCTCCGGCGTGTTCCGATGAGTCGCGGACGGCACGAAGTTCAACCTCGGTGCTTCCGGAGGGTATGCATACCACCATTTTAAGGGAAGGCGAGAAAAACTTAGGACCTGTGTTGATCAGCTTGATCATTCCCCTTATCATCATCTCAGCCGCATTGAAGTCGGCAATCACCCCATCGCGGAGCGGCCTGACCGTCTTTATGTTCTCATGAGTCTTTCCGTGCATTTGCCTTGCGGCATCTCCGATAGCTATAAGTTTGCCTGTATTCTTATCGATGGCAACTATTGAAGGTTCATCTACAACTATCTTATCATTGTGAATGATAACCGTATTAGCCGTTCCGAGGTCAATTGCAATCTCTTGTGTCAAGAATGAAAAAAATCCCATATAATGAGCTTATTGGTTTTAGTGTTTAAAATGTCGTTTTCCTGTAAAGACCATTGCAACGTTGTTTGCGGAGCAATAATCGACCGATTCCTTGTCCCTGACCGATCCTCCCGGCTGAACTACGGCTGAAATGCCTGCCTTGTGTGCAATTTCAACGCTGTCGGAGAACGGGAAATAAGCATCCGAAGCCATAACTGCACCTTTCAGGTCCTTACCGAAAGCGTGTGCCTTGTCGATAGCCTGTTTCAGCGCATCCACTCTTGAAGTCTGCCCGATACCACTGGCACAGAGCTGTTTGTTCTTTGCCAGAACAATAGCATTTGATTTGCTGTGCTTTACTATCTTGTTGGCAAACACAAGGTCGTCGGATTCAGCAGGCAGCGGAACCCTGGGGGTAACAGGCTTCATGTCGCCGGCCAGTTCGGTGCTAAGGTCTTTTTCCTGCCACAGCACTCCGTCGAGAAGTGATCTGAACTGGGAAAGGCTCACCACTTTTTCCTTTCGCCTGAGAATAATGCGGTTTTTCTTCTGTGAGAGTATTTCAAGCGCCTTATCAGAAAAACCGGGAGCGATTATGATCTCGAAGAAGATCCTGTCTATTTCAGCAGCCACCTCATCCCCTACCGCGACATTGGTTGCTATCACTCCTCCGTAGGCCGAAACGGGGTCGCATGCCAGGGCATCCTTCCAGGCATCAGCCGGATCGGGACGGGAAGCCGCTCCGCAGGCGTTGTTATGCTTTATAACCACATATGTGGTTTCGCTGAACTCATCGATCAGCGCAAGGGCTGAGTCGATATCAAGAAAATTATTGTATGAAATTTCCTTACCGTGCAGTTTGTCGAAAAGCTTTTCTGTGTCGCCGTAGAACATCCCTTTCTGGTGAGGATTTTCTCCGTACCGGAGGGGGTAGGCAGTGTTAATGCTTTGGCGGAACACATCTATTCCTGCGGTCCTGTTGAAATAACCGAAAATGGCTGTATCGTAGCCTGACGAAGTTTTAAATGCTTCAGCGGCAAAGTATTTCCTCTCGGCAAGTGAGGTTGTACCTTTCTTTTCCCGGAGGAGGTCAATCAGCTTTCCGTACTGGTCCCTTGATGAGATAACGAGCACGTCGTTGAAATTCTTTGCTGCAGCCCTGATGAGGGAGATGCCGCCGATATCTATCTTTTCGATAATCTCCTCTTCATTGTCAGTCGACTTTAGTGTGTCCTCAAAGGGATAAAGGTCAACTATCACAAGGTCGATTTCAGGAATATTGTATTGTGCGAGCTGCCGGAGGTCTTCCTCATTGCTGCGCCTTCCGAGGATACCGCCGAATACCGAAGGGTGCAGAGTCTTCACCCTTCCTCCCAGTATGGAAGGATAGGTTGTAAGCGATTCAACAGTCTCCGCTTTTATTCCCCGATCCTGTATGAAGCTGTAAGTGCCTCCCGTGGAATAAATTTTCACATTCAGTTCATCGAGGATTCTTACTATCTCATCCAGGTTATCCTTGAAGTATACTGAAATTAATGCGTTGTTGATCCTCTTTTCACTCATATACTGAAATTTATGAAAGGTCGCTCCCTGCAGAATCAGGCGGTTAAAAATAGATATTTTTTCATTATACTCCATATAAAATAATCATGATTATTCCGGAGGGGCCGGTGAGCGCCTGTAATCCAAATGAAATTATTACCTTTGACACTCCCGTAACAATTGAAAGTAATTGAAAACACGATTAAGGCTTTTTAAGGAAGGATTTCTGTCAGCCGTTAAGTCGGTGACAGTTAACAAGCTGCGTACTTTCCTTTCACTTTTCGGAATCACAATCGGCATATTCTGTATAATCTCGGTATTCACTGTGCTCGACTGGATGGAAAAATCGATCCGCGACAGCATCAGTTCAATGGGTTCCAATGTGGTCTATATTCAGAAGTACCCATGGTCGTTCGATTCGGAGATGAAATGGTGGGACATAGTAAGGTGGCCGACAGTATCCATGAACGAGTACCAGGCTATTCTGAAGAGATCGACAAAAAGCGAGGCAGTCTCTTTCCTGATAGCAAAGAATGACAGGATTAAGTACAAGAACAATGCGGCAAATGATGCCGTTCTGGCAGCAGTCACCGATGATATGGAAAAAGTTGTGTTGTTCGAGATCGATAAGGGCAGATATTTTTCACCATTTGACTATATAAGCGGGAGCAATGTTGCAGTGATGGGTGCCGAAGTAGCTGAAAGGCTTTTTGGCGACGCGGATCCGATTGGAAAAGTGATCACGATGGCAGGCGGCTTTAAGGCTACAGTGATCGGTGTGCTCAAGGAGGAAGGACAGGGAGCCATTAGCCTGAGCAACGTTGACCAGATAACACTCATTCCGATGAATTTCGGACGAAACTTCATCAATATCCGGAACAGGTTTGTTGATTCCCAGATGATTGTGAAAGCAAAGCCGGATGTTTCGGTTCAGGAGCTGACTGATGAACTGACAATGATAATCAGGGCATCAAGGAGACTTAAGCCTGCCGAGATCTCAAATTTTGCAATCAACAATTCGAAAATGCTGTCGCAGGGTTTCGAAGCGGTTTTCCAGGGCATAAATATCGGAGGCTGGATAATAGGGGCATTTGCAATCCTTGTGGGAGGATTCGGAATTGCCAATATAATGTTTGTTTCGGTCAGAGAGAGGACCAACATCATTGGAATACAGAAAGCTCTTGGGGCCAAGAGAGGATTTATTCTTCAGCAATTCCTCACCGAATCGGTTCTCCTTTCCCTTGCAGGCGGCATACTTGGCCTGCTCATGATATTCATCGGATCGTTGGTTATAAACTATCTGTATGAACTGAACATGCATCTCACTCTCGGGAACATAATTCTTGCCCTGACTATTTCGGGAGTAATCGGAGTTGTTGCCGGTTATGCTCCGGCAAGTTCCGCAGCAAGGATGAATCCGGTTGACGCTATCGGGTTCTCATTCTGAGGTTATAAGATTCTCACTGACCCAGTTGGTAAGATCAACGAACTGGTCAACCGACAATTGTTCGGGTCTGAGCTGTAAAATCTGGTTATCTTCCGACCTTACATTAAAAGCTGCTCTTACCGAGTTCCTGAGTGTTTTGCGGCGCTGGTTGAAACAGCCTTTCACAACCCTGAAAAATAAATCTTCATCACAATCGAGATGTTCCCTGTTGTTTCTGGTCAGCCTGACAACCCCCGACATTACTTTCGGCGGCGGTGAGAAAACCCCTGCCGGCACTGAGAACAGATAGCTGGCTGAATAGTAAGCCTGTAACAGAACACTAAGTATTCCATAGGTTTTTGATCCCGGCTTTGCACATATCCGCTGGGCAACCTCCTTTTGGAGCATGCCGCACACTTCGGTTACTATATCGCGGTTCTCAAGGACCCTGAAGAAAATCTGACTGGAAATATTATATGGAAAATTACCTATTATCGCAATTCTCCCAGTGAAATTGCTCCGGATATCGAAAGCCAGGAAGTCGCCCTCAATTATGTTTATTTGTCCGGGATAAGCATTCCGAAGATAGTTTACCGATTCCCTGTCGATCTCAATCACCCTGAAATCAGGGAATTGCCTCTTCAGGAGGAAGCCTGTAAGGATCCCCATGCCGGGGCCTACCTCGAGTACGCTGCTGCAGTCGTCTCCCGAAAGCGAGCCGGCAATTTTTTCAGCGATCGACTTATCCCTGAGAAAATGCTGGCCAAGGCTTTTCTTTGGTTTCACCCTGTCCATTTTTCCTGACTTAAAATTAATTGCCGGTCCTTCTTTTCCCACCATAATTTCCTGAATATGCCGTGCGGGTGATCCGGAAGATTTTCAGGAAGATTTATCCCTGAAGAAGTTCCCTTCCAAACTTCCTCCAGAGGGGCAATTTCAGGGATTCAAGAAATTCTATGAAGCGCTTGAGAAGGTTGAAGTAGAGGGTCACGAAAAGTCCGACCGTCATTATCCATATTGCCAGTACATTAAAGAGAAGAGTATCGATCCTTATATTTCCGATCTGTTTATAAGGGGCGTAGAAATGCGCCCGGCCGTGTTTTGAGCCGGGTTTCATGAATACAGGATCGGCCTTCTGGATAAGTCTTTTTTCTGCATCATATATTTTATTGGTGCTGAGTCTGTTGAGAACAAAATTTGCGAGGCTCTCGTTAAAATTTGCTTCCTTCAGAGCCTGGTATTCATCATTCCCCATTGAGGTTATGAGGGCTCTGACCAGTGAGTCTTTCCTTTCTGAAACAACCCTGTTCCGTGCCCTGATCACAACAGCAAGGGAATCCAGATAGATCTTTGCCTGATCTGCAGTATAATCCCTGAATCCTTCATAATTAACTGATGAAGCCCAGGAACCCGGTTCCATTCCAGTTTCATCCGACAATTCACTGAGGTGATAGTTTATTGTTTTTAAATTGTTTCTGCACAACTCTTCAAACCGGGGGTTTCCGGCCGCCGCCCTGGATTCATCGACCTTCACCTTAAGTGTAGGAATAAGAAAGGCATTGTACCATCCGGTCTGACTTATCTCCATGTCGTATTCAAACATGGGCTTTTCGAACCTGTTGGCCTTGAACTGTTCAACAAGCAGAGCCTCATACGCCCATCGGGTAACCATGGCATCGCCTATAACGGGCACATAAATCTTCCTGCTGATCGATTTATGCAGGTCGTCGAATTTTATCATGGCGCCGCCGAGAATAAGCATTGGTACAAGAATCAGCGGGATAAGGATATAGATACTGACCGCCGTTCGCATACCAGCCGAAATATTAAGTCCAAGTACATTTCCGAAGCAGGCAGTCGAAAAAAGAATGAGCCATTGCTGAAAGAGCATTCCCCTGACTCCGAGAAGTGTATTGGCAACAAGAACGAAACTGAGCGACTGAACTGCTGACAGGAAGAAGAGGAAGGTAATCTTTGAGAACAGGTAACTCGATCTGCTTATATTGAGGAATTTTTCCCGTTCAAGTACCTTTCTGTCGCGGAATATTTCTTCGGCGCTAACAGTCAGTCCGACGAAAAGTGCGACAATAATCGCCATGAAAAGAAAGACCGGATAATTTTTGTTGGCTCCGAATGAGTATACTCCCTGTTCGCTGTATTTTGAAATGAATCCCAGAATGAGTGCCAGCAAGGGAACCTCAAGCAGGTTGATCGTCATATATTGCTTGTCGGCCCTTTTCCTTGTAATATTTCTCCTGATGAAAGTCTTTGCCTGCTCCCATTTTTTGGGGATCTTGAAGTTGCTTTGCGGAAGGGTGGTTTTCGGAGGAATTTCCTTCAGGACCGGCATCATTTTCTTCTTGTATTTTTCATACCAGTCTTTCGGACTTACCTGCCGTTCCTTTCCGGCAAACCCGGCATTGTCGATCACCTTGACCTCCACAATCTGGAGGATACTCTCGGTATCGATATTTCCGCAGTTCGGGCATTCGCTTTCGGCAGCATTTGCCTGCGATGTCTCAGTCTTAAAATAGACAAGAGCCTCAACCGGATCGCCGTCGTAGATCATATAGCCCCCCTTGTCGAGTATCCAGAGCCTGTCGAACATCTTGAGGATATCGGATGACGGCTGATGAATTATAGTGAATACAAGTTTCCCGGAAAGGGCCTGGTTTTTTAGCAGTGTCATTACTTTTCCGGAGTCGAATGAAGACAGGCCTGAAGTGGGCTCGTCAACGAACAGCACACCGGGTTCCCTCATAAGTTCAAGCCCGATGTTCAGCCGTTTGCGCTGGCCCCCGCTAACCTTCTTGTTCATTATATCCCCCACCTGCAGATCGCGAATTTCCATAAGGTCGAGATCAGACAGAACTTTTTCGACAGTCCTGTTCAGCTGCTCCTCATTGTAGTCACCGAAACACAGCCTCGCATTGTAATACATGTTCTGGTAAACTGTCAGCTCTTCAATGAGCATGTCGTCCTGGGGGACGAATCCAATAAGCCCTAAAAGGTTTTCTGCCTCGCTGTTGAGATCGTATCCATTGATCAGGATATTGCCCGATGTGGGATTGGTTTTCCCGTGAAGGAGATTCAGCATGGTTGTCTTCCCTACGCCGCTACCTCCCATCAGCCCGACAAGGTTGCCCGACTCGATGTGGAAATTCATCTTTCTTACACCGTTGTCGGAGTTCTTGAACAGGAATTCAATCTCCTTTCCCTCAAAAATTATTTTCTCAGGGAATTTCCTGGAAACGAATTTCTTGAATATCCTTGAAAAGTAAATCGTCTCGATCCCCTGACCCTTTATATTAACGCCCCTTTCGAGCATATAAGGCCTGCAGGCAATAATATCCCTTCCCTTGAAGTAAAGAGCCATCGATCCGTCATATGTGAAGATAAGCGAACCGGTGCTTTCGATATGAAGGAAAAATATATGCCCCTTGAATCCCTTCACCCTGATATGCCTCCATCTGTCGTAGTTTTTAAAGGAATCAGCGGCCCAGAGTTTCGGATCTTCATTTTCGATTACAAGCATGCAGTCGGGAGTGACCTCATCGTAAGTCCTTCCAATCATGAAAGCCATTGCATTCTCGTATTCCTTCTTTGAAATATTGAAGGTACGCGCAACAATATCGACAATTGTTTTTTCCTGCTCGGATATGGTTCCATCCTCGAAGGCGAATTCGAGGAGCTGAAGGAATACAATCATCCTTTCCTCAAGGAATAAACCCTTTTTTATCTGACGGCAGATATTTGTAATCTGAAATGTTATCAGGGAGTCCTCATCTGACAATTCCGTCTTGTCGACGGTTTTGAGTTCATTTGAATAAAATTCGAGATTGTTTTCAAAAAGGGAATAATACTCTTCTTCCAGTTCCCTGTTAAGGTATCTCCTGAGGTAACTTCGGAGTATTTTCTTACCTCTGGAGGAGATGCCCCCCGGATTGACGGTGGAAACAATGGCAAAGATATGAATCAGAGCCAGGAGTACAGATTCCCTCATAAAAAATTTCGATCAAAAAAAGACCGCAAAATGAATCCATTTGCGGTCATTATGGTATGCTGGAATAATTAAATTATTTGGCCTCTTATAGTTTCAATAGCTTTTGTTATATCAATTATATTCTGGTTGGTGAGACTGGTAGTGAGACCTTCATAGACCTTTTTTATAGGTTCAAGCCTGTCGACGAATTCCTTTACATTCTGATCAGTTAAATACGGTTCGGTAAGCTCAACAAACAGATCGAATGATTCCTTCTGTTCAATAAGAACCCTTGAAATACCTGCCACCTGATATGCAGCTTCCGAAACATGTGTTGTAAGATACATACCTTCAACCCAGGCGCCGCCCACAACAAGAAGGGCGAGTGACTGCTGGTCGTTCTCAGCCAGGTATGCATATGTTTTGTCGAATGCTTCGGTCAGTATATTCACCAGTTCTTCCCTGTTATCGAAATTCTTGCGTATCCTGTCGTACAGATTCTCATCATAGATTTGCGACATGTTCAGCTCATTCGACAACGACCTGATTGCATCGAGGTAATTAAGCACCTCCTGCTGTATATTATACAGAGTAGCATAGCTCAGATCAGCACCGAAAACCCCCATATTGATGGCTTTTGCCGAACTGGTCAGGTATTTCCTGGCATTGGCGACAGGGTTCGCGATACCCATAATGTATCCTACTTCCAGCTCCGACAGCATTTTTATAACTTCGGCTGAGGTCGGCAGCGGGTATACATTCTTCTCTATTTCCTGCTCCAGTGTCTGAACCTGTTCAATTTCCAGATCCTTTTCGCCGGTTTTTGCCTTTTCTGCCTTGTTTCTACATGAATTGAGTCCACTGAAGGACAAGATCAGCATGGGGATAATGATTACAGCTATAGCCTTTTTCATTGTGATAGGTTTAAAGTTAAAATCTGGTCTGAAAGAGATCATAAAAATAATAAATAATATTAAAATACGCCTACCGCTTAAATCTATTTTACAAATTCATTCACTTAAACATCATTCGATCACCGGGATTAAGTTTTCCACTGTATCCCATCCCTTCAGATATAAGAGAGAAGGTTAAATTCTCCGACGGGTAAAGGCTATTTTAATTATCTTTGAGCCCCTGAAACATATTCATTTCAGATGAATTGGAATTTTGATGAAGAGGTCGCAAGGGAAAGGACTAACTGTGTGAAGTTTGACCTCAGGAAAACTGTTTTCGGATCCCCGGATGTCATTCCGATGTGGGTCGCCGACATGGATTTCAGGACTCCGGATTTCATTATAAACGCCCTCAGGGAAAGGCTCAGCCATGAGGTGATGGGCTACACCTTTCATCCACGTGAATATTTTACCTCGATTGCGGAATGGCTTCGGACCATGCACGACTGGGAGGTAAACGAAGACTGGATCTGCTTCTGTCCGGGAATAGTGCCTGCACTTAACCTGTGCACACTTGCCTACACCCGTCCGGGCGACTCAGTTGTAATCCAGCCACCGGTTTACACTCCGTTCTTTGATGCAGTCGAGAATCACGGCCGGAACCTTATCCTCAACCAGCTTGTGTTCAGCGAAGGCAAGTGGAGGATGGACCTTGATTCGCTTCGCAAAATTATCACCCCGGATACAAGGATGATAATAATATCCAATCCCCACAATCCAGTCGGAAGGTCGTGGGACCCCGAAGAACTGAAGGAACTGGCAGCAATTTGCATTGAGAACCATACCCTGATCCTGTCGGACGAGATCCATTGCGACCTTGTCCTGCCAGGTTACAAACATAATCCGGTGGCGAAGCTCTCCTCCCCGATTTCTGCAATAACAGTAACATGCGTTGCTCCGAGCAAGACATTCAACCTGGCAGGTCTTTCGACATCTTCCGTGGTCATATCCAATCCTGTTCTCCGAAAATATTTCAAGTCGAAAATAGATCATCTTCATATCGGCAACGGGAATATTTTCGGAACGGTATCGTCAGTAGCCGCCTATTCGGAAGGAAGGGAGTGGCTTTCAAAACTTCTTGAATATATAGAAGGTAATGTAACCTGCGTGATGGATTACTGCAGGGAATTCATACCCGAAATCATACCTTCACGGCCGGAAGCCACCTACCTGATATGGCTCGATTGCAGGAGGCTTGGGATGACCGGGAAGGAGCTGAATGAGTTTTTCGTCAGCAAGGCCGGGGTAGGACTGAATGAAGGGTCAGGTTTCGGACCCGGAGGAGAAGGTTTCATGAGAATGAACCTGGGAACCACCCGGAACAGGATAATGAAGGCGATGGAGCAGATACGCAAGGCAGTTGAGTCAGTAAGATAATAAAAAGTCAGATGAACAGCAGGATAAGAATAAAACTCACACTCGAGGATGGTACCGTTTACCAGGGATGGTCGTTCGGGGCTCCTGTTCCGGCAGCAGGTGAGGTTGTATTCAACACCGCCATGACAGGTTATCCGGAAAGCCTCACCGACCCATCGTATAAGGGTCAGATTCTTTGCCTGACCTATCCGCTTGTAGGCAATTATGGAGCACCGGCATTAAGCGAGGAAAACAATCTGTATAGTTTTTATGAATCCTCCTCAATCCATATCTCGGGGCTGATTGTGTCTGATTACTCCTCGGAATACAGTCACTGGAATGCAAGCGAGAGCCTGGGTGAATGGCTTGGGCGGAACAATATTCCCGGAGTTTATGGCATCGACACCAGGGCGCTTACAAAAAGGATAAGGGAAAAAGGAGTGATGCTGGGAAAACTGGAACCTGAAGGTTCCGTGACCGATTTCTACGATCCCAACAGGACCAACCTTGTAGCCGGGGTCAGTACCAGGGAGATAAGAAGATATGGTACGGGAAAATACAGGATAATGCTTGTCGACTGCGGAGTCAAGTATAATATAATAAGGAATTTGCTGAAGAGGGACACTACAATTATAAGAGTCCCCTGGGATTATGATTACAGCGGGGAGGAATACGACGGGCTTTTCCTTACAAACGGTCCGGGCGATCCCAAAATGTGCTCCACAACTATTGAGCACATAAAAGAATCATTTTCAGACACAAAGCCCATCTTCGGAATTTGTCTTGGCAACCAGCTGATGGCGCTCGCTTCGGGAGCTGATACCTATAAACTTAAATACGGTCACAGAAGTCACAACCAGCCGGTTATCAAGGCCGGGACGGACAAAGCCTATATCACTTCACAGAATCACGGGTATGCCGTCGATAATGAAACCCTTCCGGCCGACTGGGAACCCCTCTTCATCAACCTGAACGACAACACCAATGAAGGAATGCGTCACAGGACAAGGCCGTTCTTCTCAACCCAGTTCCATCCTGAGGCATCAGGCGGACCGACTGACACCGATTTTTTGTTTGATGAATTCATAGAAAACATCAGGCTCTCCAAATCATAGAACCTTCTACAGGGAAATCCGCGGCTTTATTGGTACGGCAGCCGGAATCCCGTGTCTATTTCCTTTTCAGCATCCCTGCAATCAGTTCTCCTGACTGCAATGAGTTGAAGCATTTCATCCTTTCACGGAACAACTTCCTCACCTCGCCGTTACAGAGATTCCCGATACTGCCTTCATGTACATATTCAGACAAGGATGTAACCTCAAATACCTTCTTCCCGATCATGGATGAAACCGCTTTGTAGGCATCACGGAAAGGGACACCCTTCTTTACAAGCCGATTGGCTTCCTCGGTGCTGTAAATTGGATTATAAAGAGGATTACCGGCAATGTTGTCATTTAGCTTAATGTTTTCAAGCATCACTACGGCCATGTCAATACATTCGTTAAGTTCAGAGAACGCATTGAATATCAATTGCTTCAACAACTGAAGATCCCTGTTGTATCCCGATGGCAGGCCTGTGACAAGCATTGAAACCTGACCAGGGAGCGACTGGAGGATATGGGTTCTGCCCCTTATCAGTTCGAAGGCATCCGGATTTCTCTTCTGAGGCATTATGCTCGATCCGGTTATGAATTCGTCGGGAAAATCGATAAACCGGAACTCTGCCGTCATAAACAGACAGACTTCAGAAGAAAATCTTGCAAGAGTCTGGGCCGCCGAGGCAATTGCTGATGCAACTGCAAGCTCGGCCTTGCCCCGGCTGAGGCTGGCATAGGCGGAGTTGTAAAGCAGGCCGCCGAATTCAAGAAGTTCTGTTGTGAGCCCTCTGTCGAGGGGCAGTGATGTCCCGTAACCCGCTCCGGTTCCGAGTGGATTGCGGTCTATTACAGCCCGGGCCGATCCGAGAATCAGGAGGTCGTCAGCGAGCGACTCTGCCCAGGACCCGAACCAGAGTCCGAATGACGACACCATCGCCGGCTGCATGTGGGTATAACCGGGGATCAGCTTATCCTTGTGCTGTTCGCTGAGCTCCTGAAGTTTGCTGAACAGCCTCTCAATATCAGCGGCAAGGGAATCGATCGCATTACGGGTCCACAGCCTCAGATCGACAAGCACCTGGTCGTTCCTCGACCGGCCGGTATGTATCTTTTTGCCGGTGTCACCGATCAGATCGGTAAGCTCCTTTTCAACCTGCGAATGAATATCCTCAATGCCCTCCCCGATTATGAGATCTCCTTTAGCGGCCTTTTCGTAAAGTGCCGCAAGCCCATTGAGAAGTTCATCCTTTTCTGCCGTTGTTATCAGGCCTGTTTTGCCAAGCATGATGGCGTGAGCCATCGATCCGGCAATATCCCATTCAGCAAGACGCAGATCCGCAGTCCTGTCGCCAGCCGAGGTGAACTCGATCACCCTTGGATCGGGAACTGCGTCTTTTTTCCAGAGTTTCATCTTATATCAAATAATTAACACGGTGAACTTATTCCCTTATCAGCGTTTTTTGCTTGCTTCAATAATAGCGCGGTGGGCCATAAGCCTTATAGCATTTATCCTTATGAAACCCTTGCTGTCGGTCTGGTCAAAGCCTCCTTCGATATCCATGCTCGAGAGCTCCTTATTATATAGCGATGAGGGTGATTCTCTCCCTTCTATTATAACGTTGCCCTTGTACAGGCAGAGATGAACGCTTCCGTCAATCAGTTCCTGGCTCTTCTCAATTGCAGCCATCAGAAAATCCATTTCGGGGCTGAACCAGAATCCGTAATAGATCAGTTCCGAGAACTTTGGTGTCAGCATGTTCCTCAGTCTCATCACCTCCCTGTCCATGGCTACCCCTTCCAGGTCCATGTGTGCAATGTGGAGCACAGTTGCGGCCGGAGTCTCATAGACACCTCTTGACTTAATGCCCACAAAGCGGTTTTCGACCATGTCGAGCAGGCCGATTCCGTTTTTGCCGGCAAGTTCATTGAGATATACATACATCTGGTAGGGGTCTTCCTTTATGGTACCGTCCTCCTTATTTATAAGCTTTACCGGAACACCGTTCCTGAAATGGATTGCCAGCCTGATTTCCTTGTCGGGGGCATCCTGCGGCATAACCATTTTTTCAAGAATACTTTTCTGGGCAGTGTACATCGGATCCTCGAGAATACCGGCCTCGTGACTGATATGCATCAGGTTGTCATCCTCGCTGTAAGGCTTGTCTATACTGGCCTTTACGGGAATGTTTTTCTCGGAGGCATATTTCAGAAGATCAGTCCTTCCCTTGAATTTTTCAAGGAATTCCCTGTCTTTCCAGGGAGCAATCACTTTTATATCCGGCTTCAGGGCATAGTAGCACAGTTCAAATCTGACCTGGTCATTTCCTTTTCCGGTGGCTCCGTGTGCAACACAATTTGCACCCTCGCTTATAGCGGCTTCAATCTGCTTCATTGCAATCAGGGGCCTTGCAAGAGCTGTCCCCAGGAGGTACCTTCCCTCATAGACAGCATTTCCCATTATTGCCTTGAAAACGTAGTTCTCAACAAATTCCTTCTTCAGGTCGGCAATTATAACCTTTGAAGCGCCCAGGAGAAGGGCTTTCTTCCTGCATTCTTCAAAATTATCAGCCTGCCCTACGTCGGCAACAAATGCAATAACCTCATAATCCTTTTCAATAAGCCATTTCAGGATAACCGAAGTATCCAGGCCGCCGCTGTATGCAAGCACTACTTTCTCTTTCATCGTTCTGTTTTATATTAGGTACTGTGATTTAAGTATAGAATTGTCTCTGGGGATTGACATCCGGGCTTTGCGGTCTGATATGGTCGTGGAGCCCCGGCATTATCAGCTCGAGGCAGTTATGAACCTGTTTCAGGGTGATGCCGTTTCTCGGTATCACCAGAATTGTATCATCGCCTGCAATAGTCCCGGCAATTTCATACCTGCGTGAATTATCTATGAAATATGCAGTGGCATTTGCATGTCCGGGGATTGTGCGGATTACCATCAGGCCCTTTGCCTCGACAATTTCGCGGATCACCGACAGCATATTCATCATGGAACCTGGTTCGGCAGAAGAGGAGTTTGAGCTTGTAAGAGAATACCTGTAGCTCCCTTCTCCGTCGGGTATCCTGCTGACACCCAGCTGCCGCAGGTCGCGCGACAATGTTGCCTGGGTGCAGATTATCCCGTTGCCTTTCAATTTCCTCAACAAGGCTTCCTGGGAGGTTATATTCTCCCCCGTTATTATCTTTTCTATTGCCAGGAGCCTTAAAGTCTTCTGCATATTTATGCAATTTTTTTGCAAATATATACATATTTTCTATTCAGAGGTCATAATTGGAAATTTGTTATATTTTTGTTGCCTAAAATGCGCAAATGAGAGATGATATAAAGAAGGTGGTCATCCTTGGATCAGGAGCGCTCAAGATAGGTGAAGCCGGAGAGTTTGACTATTCCGGTTCCCAGGCCCTCAAGGCTTTGAAGGAAGAGGGTATCGAGACAATCCTGATAAATCCCAACATCGCAACAGTCCAGACTTCAGAAGAGCTTGCCTCGAAAATCTATTTTCTGCCGGTGACTCCTTATTTTGTCGAGAAGATCATTGCAAGGGAAGCTCCCGACGGGATACTGCTTTCGTTCGGTGGTCAGACGGCACTCAACTGCGGGACCGAGCTGTACAGGAGGGGAGTGTTTGAGAAGTACAACGTGAAAGTGCTGGGCACTCCGGTCGGGGCAATAATCGACACAGAGGACAGGGAGCTTTTCGTGAGGAAGCTCGACGAGATCGGTATCCTTACACCGAAAAGCATAGCAACGGGGAGTATTGATGAGGCTGTTGAAGCAGCAGGAAAGCTGGGATTCCCCGTGATAATAAGGGCGGCTTTCACACTTGGAGGTCAGGGCAGTGGTTTTGCAGCCAATAATGATGAATTGAGGGCACTTGCGTCGAAGGCATTTTCCTATTCCGGCCAGATCCTCATAGAGGAATCGCTTAAAGGCTGGAAGGAAGTGGAATACGAGGTGGTAAGGGACAGGTTCGACAATTGCATCACCGTGTGCAACATGGAAAACTTCGATCCCCTGGGTATTCACACCGGCGAAAGCATAGTGGTTGCTCCGTCGCAGACACTGACAAACAGTGAGTTTCACAAACTGAGGGAACTCTCCATAAAAATAATCCGTCACATCGGAATAGTGGGCGAATGCAATGTTCAGTATGCACTATCGCCCGAATCGGAGGATTACCGGGTTATTGAAGTCAATGCCCGTCTCTCGCGCTCCAGCGCCCTTGCATCAAAGGCGACGGGTTATCCGCTGGCCTTTATTGCAGCTAAGCTCGGACTGGGTTACGGACTTCATGAGCTTAAGAACAATGTTACCGGAAAGACAAGCGCCTGTTTCGAACCCGCTCTCGATTATATAGTCTGCAAGGTTCCGCGGTGGGACCTCAACAAGTTCAAGGGTGTTTCGCATCTCATCGGGAGCAGCATGAAAAGTGTCGGAGAAGTAATGGCGATCGGGAGGTCGTTCGAGGAGGTGATTCAGAAGGCCCTGAGGATGATAGGTCAGGGGATGCATGGTTTCACCGGCAACCTAAAGCTGGGATTTAATGATCTCGAGAAAGAGCTGGCCGAACCGACCGACATGAGGATTTTTGTAATTGCTGAGGCTCTTGAGAAAGGAATCTCTGTAGAAAGGATTCATGAGCTTACAAAAATTGACCTTTGGTTTCTGTTCAAACTGAAAAATATAATCTCGGTAAAGGAAGAACTCTGCAGTCACAATTCCCTCGAATCGTTGCCGTCAGAACTTCTGATTCAATCCAAGGTTTTCGGTTTCAGCGACTTTCAGATAGCCAGGCATGTCCTTAAGTCAGGCACATCAGTTATCCACCGCGATCTTCTCAGGGTTCGCGAATACCGTAAAAACCTGGGCATTGTACCTTATGTAAAACAGATCGATACCCTGGCAGCCGAATACCCGGCAGTAACCAATTACCTGTATCTTACCTATGCCGGTTGTGAGCACGATATCCCGTTTGACAGAGACGGGAAATCGATAATTGTTCTCGGCTCGGGTGCCTACCGTATAGGTTCGAGCGTGGAGTTCGACTGGTGTTCGGTGAATGCTGCCGATACAATCAGGAAAGAGGGGCTGAGATCGGTTATGATAAACTATAATCCCGAAACTGTCAGCACCGACTATGACACTTGCGACAGGCTTTACTTCGATGAGCTGACCTTTGAAAGGGTTCTCGACATCGTCGACCTTGAAGCGCCCGGAGGAGTGATCGTTTCGATGGGAGGACAGATACCCAACAACCTGGCAATGCGTCTGCATGAACTTGATATTCCGGTTCTGGGAACCTCTCCCCATTCGATCGACAGAGCTGAAAACCGTCACCTTTTCTCGTCGATGTGCGACATGTTGTCTGTCGATCAGCCCCGGTGGCAGGAGCTTTCGTCGACCGGCGACATCTTTGAATTCATTGACAGGATAGGCTTCCCGGTCCTGATCAGGCCTTCATACGTTCTTTCGGGCGCTGCAATGAATGTGGTCTCCAACAGAAATGAGCTTGTTCACTATCTCGATCTGGCTACAAGCGTATCCAAGCAGTATCCTGTTGTGGTTTCGGAGTTTATAGAAAACGCCAAGGAGATTGAAATCGACGCGGTTGCACGCGAAGGTGAAATCATGGCCTATGCAATAAGCGAGCATGTGGAGTTTGCAGGTGTTCATTCAGGTGATGCCACAATGGTCTTTCCCGCACAGAAAATTTATTTCGAGACTGTCAGAAGGATAAAGCGCATCTCAAGGCAGATATCGAAAGAGCTTAACATTAGCGGACCTTTCAATATACAGTTCCTTGCCAGGGACAACGACATAAAAGTGATAGAGTGCAACCTCCGGGCAAGCCGCAGCATGCCGTTCGTTTCGAAAGTACTCAGGACTAACCTTATCGAACTTGCCACAAAGGTTATGCTGGGCATACCTGTCGAAAAGCCTCACAAATCGGTGTTTGAACTTGATTATGTGGGAGTCAAGGCACCACAGTTCAGTTTTTCACGACTTGCCAAGGCCGATCCGGTTCTGGGAGTCGACATGGCTTCGACGGGCGAAGTGGGCTGCATAGGCGAAGGCTTTTATGAGGCAATCCTCAAAGCCATGTTTTCGGTGGGATACAGGGTTCCCAAAAAGAGCATCCTGCTTTCAACCGGACCAGCAAGGTCGAAAGTTGAACTGCTGAACAGTGCAAGGGCACTCCGCGAAAAAGGACATAAGCTGTATGCAACCAGGGGAACCTGCGAGTTCCTCACGAATGCCGGGATCGAGGCCGAGGTGGCATACTGGCCTGATGAAGACAAATCGCCCAACACAATCGAACTGATTAGAAGCAGGGAAGTCGACCTGGTTGTGAACATACCGAAGGACCTTTCAGCCACCGAGCTTAACAATGATTACTCAATACGACGCAACGCCGTCGATTTTAATGTGCCTCTCCTCACAAATGCAAGACTTGCCAGTGCGTTTATACTTGCCTTCTGCAGGATGAGTGAGGAAGACCTGAAGATAAAGAGCTGGGATGAATACAGATAGAAACACGCGGAGCAGAAATGGAATGGCTTTTCCTGATAATACTGATCCCGTACCTTTACCATATTATAAAGATATGGAAGGCCCTCTCAGGCATTAAAGAATTCAGAAGCAGGAAAGACCCCGGCATATTCATTTCGGTGATAATCGCCTGCCGCAACGAAGAAAAGGATCTGCCCCGTCTGCTTACTGATATCTCGGTTCAGGAATATAACCAGGATAGTTACGAAGTCGTTGTTGTTGATGACAACTCCACCGATAAAACCGCCGCAACTGTACTATCGTTCAAGGGAATAAAAAACCTGAGGGTGATCAGTAACAGCGGGAATGGAAAGAAGCAGGCTGTAAGGACGGGCGTTGAAATTTCGGCTGGATCTTTTACAGTTACAACCGATGCAGATTGCAGGGTCGGAAGGAAGTGGCTGAAGACAATCGCCTCCTTCGCTGAAGAGAAACATCCGGCGATGACTATCAATCCGGTGGTAATAAATGCAGGAAGTGGTTTCTTCAACAGGTTTCAGGAGCTCGAGTTCCTGAGTCTTCAGGGAATAACTGCCGGAACGGCCGCTCTGGGAAATCCTGTCATGTGCAACGGGGCAAACCTGGGAATAGCAAAAGAAGCCTGGCTGAGAAATGCCGGCCATCTTCATGATGAACTTGTATCGGGGGAGGATGTTTTTTTGCTTCACAGTCTGAAATCCGAAGACGGACCGGGAATCATGTGGCTGGAATCAGCCGATGCAGAAGCGGCCACCCGGGGCTCCCTCGGTCTGATATCCTTCCTCCGTCAGAGAGGAAGGTGGATATCAAAGGCAGGTTACTATAGTGACCGCTATACAAGGCAGCTTGGAATTGTAACATTTGTTACAATTCTGGTCCAGATTCTCTTATTCCTGTGGGGATTCTTCAATCCCGGATTTTTTAAGGTTTTTGCCGTTTTCACTCTTCTCAAGTCGGTCCCTGATTTCCTTATTCTTAACAACACCACGGGCAGGTATGGCAAAAGGGAACTTATGAGATGGTTCGTCCCATCCCAGCTTTTTTATCCCCTGTATGTTGTTTCGGTTTTACCTTTTTCGTTCCGTAGCAGGTCGGTCTGGCAGGGTTAGTTGCCCATTTCCGACAGGAACTTGATCCTCATCAGTCTGATCTCCTCCTCTTCGAACTCGCTGCCAAGTTCAGAGATTGCTTCTTCAAGTGAGTCGGACTGGGCTTCTTCCCTGAAATATGAATATATATCGTTCTGGCGTTCCTCGTCTATTACCATATTAATATAATAGTCGAGATTTATCCTTGTTCCGTAATTAACAATGGATTCAATCTCAGAGATCAGTTCATTCATTTCCAGTCCCTTTGCTTCAGCTATATCTTCCAGGGGGCGTTTCATGTCGATACTCTGGATTATATAAACCTTGATTCCGGATTTATTGACGACCGATTTCACGACCATGTCGAGGGGCCGGATGATCTCTTTCTCTTCTACGTATTTCTTTATCAGCTCAACGAAATCACTTCCGTATCTCTGGGCTTTCCCTGCGCCGACTCCCGAAATATTCTGAAGTTCATCAATGTTAATGGGGTACTGTATTGCCATATCCTCGAGTGAGGGATCCTGGAAGATGACGAAGGGAGGAACATTTTTCAGTTTTGATATCTTCTTGCGCAGGTCCTTGAGAATGCTGAAAAGTTCTTCATCAACTGCGGCAGTCTTTGCTCCGAATGCATTTTCCTCATCACTTGTGTCGGCGTAGTCGTGGTCCTCGGCGAGCATGAATGAAGTTGGTTTTTCAAGGAAGCTCATCCCTTTTTCGGTGATCTTGAGCAGTCCGTAGTTCTCGATATCCTTTGTAAGAAATCTTGCAATAAGGGCTTGTCTGATCACCATATTCCAGTATTTCTCGTCCTTTTCCTCTCCGATCCCGAACATTTCGAGCTTATGATGTTTATACGACTTTATTGCAGAGGTTACTTTACCCGCGAGGATATTTGAGATATGGTCGGCCTTGAATTTTTCCTTGACTGCCAGTACTGTTTCGAGCACGTTTACAACAGCTTCGCTTCCCTCGAACTGGGCTTTGGGGTGGAGGCAGTTATCGCAGGCCTCGCAGTTTTCGGCAGGGTATTCCTCCCCGAAATAATGAAGAAGCAGCTTACGCCTGCACACCGATGATTCGGCATAGGAGACTGTTTCGAGAAGCAGCTGTTTACCTATTTCCTGTTCGGCAATAGGCTTTCCCTGCATGAATTTCTCGAGTTTCAGTATATCATTATAGCTGTAGTAGGCTATGCAGTTACCCTCTCCCCCGTCGCGGCCTGCCCTTCCTGTTTCCTGGTAGTATCCCTCGAGGCTCTTTGGAATATCATAATGGATGACAAAACGGACGTCGGGCTTATCTATACCCATTCCGAATGCGATTGTGGCAACAATGATATCGGCTTCCTCCATCAGGAATTTATCCTGGTTGGCAGTTCTCGTTGCTGAATCCATCCCGGCGTGATAAGGAAGCGATTTTATCCCGTTAACCTTCAGATTTTCTGCAAGTTCCTCCACCTTTTTCCTGCTGAGGCAGTAAATGATGCCCGATTTTCCGGGGTTGTTCTTTATGTATTTTATTATCTCCTTAGTTACGTCCTGTTTTGATTTCACCTCGTAGTACAGGTTTGGCCTGTTGAAAGATGACTTGAATTCGTTCGCATCGAGAATCCCGAGGTTTTTCTGGATATCATGCTGTACCTTTGGTGTTGCGGTGGCGGTCAGAGCTATGATCGGCGACCGGCCTATCGTATCGATTATCGGCCTTATCCTCCTGTATTCCGGGCGGAAATCGTGGCCCCATTCCGAGATACAGTGTGCTTCATCAACCGCGTAGAAGGAGATGTCGATATTCCTTAGAAAATCGATATTCTCCTCTTTTGTCAGGGATTCCGGGGCTACGTAAAGCAGTTTTGTTTTCCCCGAGAGCACATCTTTCTTCACCCTTGCGCTTTCGGTTTTTGTAAGGGATGAATTAAGGAAATGGGCTACCTCGTCGTCGGTGCTGAAGTTGCGCATGGCATCAACCTGGTTCTTCATCAGCGCGATCAGCGGCGAAATAACTATGGCTGTACCCGACTTCATAACGGCCGGCAGCTGGTAGCAGAGTGATTTTCCGCCCCCCGTGGGCATGAGCACAAAAGTGTCGCGCCCGTCAAGTATGCTGTTGATTATAGGTTCCTGATTACCCTTGAACGTATCAAATCCAAAGTACTTCTTCAAATAATCATGTATTGTTGCTCCATTCGTCATCTTATTCCTCTCTGATGATTATCTATCTTATTATAAAGTTCTCCGCTCACTAGTTTATATAAAGTTAAATAATTTATTATTCAAAGCGAATATTTAAGACATATTTAACAAAATGAGTGCAGGGAATCTTTTATTAAAAGTCAGTAATAATATATTTCAAGCTTATAAAGCTAATAATCGATATGTTTCCCTTTATTCTCCCTGACCCCTTTGCCTCCCGTAAGTTATCGGGATACCCCCTTTATTTTGTTCATACCCCCTTTCCCGTTTCCCCAGGGGGAAAGGCTTCTTGCTCAATCGCACCTCTACTTGATTTTACCATATTCTCCGTTTATTCCAAGAAAAAAAAGGATGACTGCCCCTTCCCCCTTGGGGGAAGGTTAGGGAAGGGGGTAAATTCAGCGTGGAAAGATGGGAAAGGGTTTAGTATTACAGGCTAATGCGGGTGAAGGGGGTTGCATAAATTAAAAATTCTCCATTGCCGAAAGTCAAAATTAACAAAAATGAATTGAATCAAATTTATGCTTCTGGTTCTCCTTATATTTTATTTGTATTGTTTTGCAAAATAAGATTTATCATCTTTACAGCCTGTAAAATCATACCAACTGCCTGAAGAAATATGGCCACGGAAAAGAAGAAAAGGAAAGATAACGAGGGAGAGATGTCATTTCTTGAGCATCTTGAGGAACTGAGATGGCATTTGATAAGATCTGTCATTGCCATATTTTCCTTAATGATAATCGCCTTCATGTTCAAGAATGTGATCTTTGACAGCATTATTCTTGCTCCAAAAAATCCTGATTTCTTTACAAACCGTCTGCTCTGCAGGCTGGGCGAGACGGTGAATATCAAAGCTTTATGCATCAACACAAATCCGGTCAACCTGATAAGCATCAAAATGGCAGGGCAGATCACCACACATATTACAGTTGCACTGGTCGCCGGGCTTATACTGGCGTTTCCTTATGTGCTTTATGAATTCTGGAAGTTCTTCAGACCAGCCCTTCACAACAACGAGCAGCAGGTTGCCAAAGGCGGAGTTCTTGTTACTTCATTGCTTTTCTTTACGGGTGTTCTTTTCGGATACTATGCACTTGCTCCCCTGTCAATACATTTCCTCACAACCTATGAGGTCAGTCCCGATGTGGTGAACCAGATCAACATCAGGTCATACATAGGAACTATAACCTCTATCTGTCTGGCCACAGGTCTGATTTTTGAACTTCCGGTGATAACTTTTTTCCTTACCAAGGTAGGGCTTGTAACACCGGAATTTTTGAAAAGATACAGAAAGCACGCTATTCTGATCATAGTGGTTATTGCGGCAATCATCACACCCCCTGACGTATTCTCACAGATGCTTGTATGTATACCGCTTCTGATCCTGTATGAAGTGGGTATCATCATCGCGAAGCGTGTAGTGAAGCAGAAGGAGATGAGGCACAAAGAATTCATGAAAGAGGAGGCTTCCTGAAAATCCTGTAATACAATAAAGGGATGAAGCTGTACACAGAAAATCTTGTAAAGAAGTACCGAAACCGGACTGTTGTCGACCACGTCTCGATTGAGGTTGAACAGGGCGAGATTGTCGGACTGCTTGGTCCGAACGGTGCCGGCAAGACAACATCCTTTTACATGATTGTAGGGCTTATCAGACCCAGGGAAGGAAACATTTATCTTGAAGGAGAGAACATTACAGACCTTCCTGTTTATAAAAGAGCACGCAAGGGCATAGGTTACCTTGCCCAGGAACCCTCGGTTTTCCGTAACCTGTCGGTAGAAGACAATATAAAGGCAGTACTGGAAATGTCGGGACTTTCAAAGGCGGACCAGGCTGAAAGGCTTGAAACTCTTCTCTCTGAATTCGGCCTTCACAGGATAAGGAAGAGCAAGGGTATCCAGCTCTCAGGCGGTGAAAGGAGACGTACCGAGATAGCCAGGGCTCTTGCCCTAAAACCAAAATTCATTTTGCTCGACGAACCATTTGCCGGTGTCGATCCGATTGCTGTGGAAGATATCCAGGACATCGTCTCAAAACTGAAGGATAGGAATATTGGAATAGTAATAACCGACCATAATGTACACGAGACGCTGGCGATAACCGACCGTGCCTACCTTCTTTTCGAAGGCCGCATACTTATGTCGGGAACCTCCGCCCAGCTTGCCGAGGATGAACATGTGAGAAAAGTTTACCTTGGCAAAAACTTCGAACTCCGCAAGTAACACTCACCGTTTGTAATAACAATTATTTTATCTACTTTTGCGGGGATTTTTCCGCGGATGTGTCGTAATTGGTAGCCGAGCAAGACTTAGGATCTTGTGCCGACAGGCGTGGGGGTTCGAGTCCCTTCATCCGCACAAGAATACACCGCACGAAACGGTTGTCAGAAAAACGTTCCGGCGGTTTTTTTAAAATACTCTATAAACAACTAAAAATGAATATCACCAGGGAGAACACTGACGATCTGAATGCCATCCTGAAAGTCCAGGTTGAAAAGACCGATTATGAGGGTAATGTGGAAAAGGTACTGAGAGACTACCGCAAGAAAGCTAATATTAAGGGATTCCGCCCGGGAATGGTTCCATTCGGACTTATAAAGAAAATGTATGGCAGGGCTGTTCAGATCGATGAGATAAACAAGGTAGTTTCAGAAAATATCCAGAAGTTTCTGACTGATGAAAAGATAGAGATACTTGGCGACCCGCTCCCCCGTCCCGATGAAGACGAGAATCTCGATTTCGATACCCGGGAATCCTTCACATTTTCGTTCGACCTTGGTCTTGCCCCTGAATTCGAAACAAAACTAAGCAAGAAAAACAAGGTGACATATTATGAGATTGCCGCCGATGACAAAATGAAGAACGACTATCTCGATAACTATTCCCGCCGTTACGGCCGGTTTGAAAAAGCTGAGACTTCGGAAGAAAAGGACATCCTCAAGGGAAAGATTGAGGCACTCGATGAAAACGGTGATCCGCTGCCCGACGGACTTATGGCCGACGACACAACCCTCTCGGTCGAGCTTGTCAAGGACGACGAGATTCAGAAGCAGTTCATCGGGAAGAAAGAAAACGATACCGTGACCTTTGATCTCAGAAAAGCTCTGCCTAATGACAATGAGATAGCCGGCCTTCTGAAAAGGAAAAAGGAAGAGATTGAAAAAATTGACGGCAATTTCAGGTTCACTATAAATGAAATAAGCCGTTTCCGCAAAGCAGACCTGAATCAGGAGCTTTTTGACAGGATATACGGAGAGGGAATAATAAAATCAGAAGAAGAATTCCGCAGTCGTGTTGATGAAGAAATTGCAGCCACCCTCCGCAACGAAAGCGAATATAAACTTTCACTTGATCTGAAAAAGCTTGCCGTCGAGAAATCGGAATTCGTACTTCCTGAGGAGTTTCTGAAAAGATGGCTTCTGAAAGTCAATGAGAACACTACAGAGGAACAGATTGAAAAGGAATTCGGCAATTTCACACAGGACCTCAAATGGCAGCTTATCCGTAACAAGATCGCCAGGGGTAGTGAGATCAAAATCACTGAGGAGGAACTCAAAAAAGAAGCCGAGAATATCACCAGGCAGCAATTCAGGCAGTACGGGCTGTTCTATGCCACCGACGAACAGGTTTCAAATTACGCAATCGAAACACTGAAGAGAGAGGAAGATGCCAAACGTATTGCCGACAAGATACTTGAAGAAAAAGTCATTCTGGCTCTGAAAGAGATGGTTAAGCTCGAAACCAAAACGGTTTCAACTGATGATTTCAATAAGCTTTTTGAATCGTAATCAATGCTTTACACCTGACTACAATTTTTTTCTTAACTTTGGGTTTTATCAAAAAGACTATTACCATGAAGAATATTGACGATTTTGGAAAATTTGCAAGAAGCAGGCATGGAATAAGCAGTCTGACTCTGCACAAATATGCCTCCGTAACTTCAAACAGCTATATATCACCCACAATCATTGAAGAGCGTCAGCTCAACGTGGCCTCTATGGATGTTTTTTCCCGTCTGATGATGGACAGGATAATCTTTCTCGGACTGCCGATTGATGATTACGTGGCAAATATAATTCAGGCTCAGCTGCTCTATCTTGATTCCTCTGATCCGGGTAAGGACATTCAGATTTATTTCAACACCCCGGGAGGTTCTGTTAGCGCCGGACTTGGCATTTACGACACCATGCAGTACATCACAGCCGACATTGCTACAATCTGCACCGGCATGGCTGCATCAATGGGAGCTGTACTTCTTACCGCAGGAACAAAAGGCAAGAGGTCAGCCCTCAAGCACTCCAGGATAATGATCCACCAGCCGATGGGTGGATTTGAAGGTCAGGCTTCCGATATCGAGATCCAGGCAAGGGAGATTATCAAGCTGAAGATGGAGCTCTATGAGATAATATCACTTCACACCGGCAAATCGCTCGAAAGGGTTGAAAAAGACTCTGACAGGGATCACTGGATGACTTCAGTCGAGGCAAAGGAATACGGAATGATTGATGAAATACTTCAGAAAAGCGAACGTCAGAGATAATGGATAAGTGTTCATTCTGCGGCAGGACAAAGAAGGAGGTCAGCATGCTTGTAGCCGGTCTCGAAGGTCATATCTGTGACCATTGCATCGAGCAGGCCTACGGCATTATGAACGAGGAGCTTGGCACAAAGAAGAACTTCAGCTTCGACACTATCAATCTTCTGAAGCCTGCCGAAATAAAACATTTTCTCGACCAGTACGTGATCGGCCAGGACATGGCCAAGAAGATAATTTCGGTAGCTGTCTACAACCATTACAAAAGGCTGATGCAGAAGCCCGACGCAGATGATATTGAAATTGAAAAGTCTAATATAATTCTTGTCGGTGAAACCGGAACCGGGAAGACACTCCTCGCCAGGACGGTTGCCAAAATGCTTCATGTCCCGTTCACAATTGTCGATGCAACGGTGCTGACTGAAGCAGGGTATGTAGGTGAGGATATCGAGAGCCTTCTTACCCGTCTGCTTCAGAATGCCGACTACGATGTCAAGGCAGCTGAAAAGGGCATCGTATTCATTGACGAGATCGACAAGATTGCAAGGAAAGGAGACAATCCGTCAATAACCAGGGATGTATCGGGCGAGGGAGTCCAGCAGGGATTGCTGAAACTGCTCGAGGGATCAATTGTTAATGTTCCGCCGCAGGGGGGAAGGAAGCATCCCGAACAGAAAATGATACCTGTCGACACCAAAAACATACTCTTCATGTGCGGCGGCGCATTCGAAGGAATTCAAAGGAAAATCGCTCAAAGACTCAATACCCAGGTAGTAGGTTACGGCGCCGCCAAGCAAAGGGAAAGAATAGACAGGGATAATCTTTTGCAATACATCGCACCCCAGGATCTGAGGGCATATGGACTGATTCCGGAGATTATCGGAAGGCTGCCCGTGCTTACTCATCTTAATCCCCTCGACAGGGACGCCCTGCGGGCAATCCTTACTGATCCCAAAAATGCACTTGTAAAACAGTATATCAAATTGTTCAAAATGGATGGTATCGATCTCAGCTTCGGCGAGGGAGTTCTTGATTTCATAGTCGACAAGGCTATCGAGTTCAAGCTTGGCGCCCGCGGTTTAAGATCGATCTGTGAAGCTATTATGCTTGATGCAATGTTCGAGGCTCCGTCAGCCGGGACAAAAGAGCTTGAGATAACAACCGACTACGCCGGCCGCAAGCTTGAAAGGATCGATATGAAGGTACTCAAGGCTTCATAAAGCCCGGCGGCCTTTTCTCCTCTCATATATTATATAGGAATAAGGTATCTCCCTTTCATCCTGAGATATGCATTCCTGCCTTTCAATCACTTTCCACTTCCTCATGTCGATGCGAGGGAACCATACATCAGCCTCAGCCTTTCTGTGAACATGGGTTATATATAGCCTGTCGGCAACCGGCATAAACTGGCGGTAAACACTTCCGCCTCCTATAACAAAAACTTCCTGGCTGTTGTCGCATTTGGAAACAGCGTCTTCAATTGAGTATGCAGTCATTGAACAATCGATACATTCGTCCGGAACGTCCGTTATAACAATGTTATAACGTCCCGGGAGAGGCCTTTTGGGGAGCGACTCCCATGTTCTTTTGCCCATAATCACGCACTTGCCCAGGGTAAGTTGCTTGAATCTTTTCAGGTCTTCGGGCAAATGCCATAGGAGTCCGTTCCCCTTCCCTATTCCCCAGTCGTCGGATACTGCAGCAATTATTGAGATCATAATCTTTATTTAAACAGAAATTTCGCCCCTTATATGGGGGTGAGAGGTATAACCGGATAACTCAAAATCCTCAAATCTGAATTTATCAATTGAGGTCACAGCCGGGTTAAGGGTCATTTTTGGAAGCCCGTAAGGTTCCCTCGTAAGCTGAAGTTTCACCTGGTCAAGATGGTTCAGGTAAATATGTGCATCGCCCAGAGTATGGACAAATTCACCCGGCTTTAGTGATGTTACCTGTGCAACCATATGTATAAGAAGCGCATATGAGGCAATATTGAACGGGACGCCCAGGAAGATGTCGCAACTTCTCTGGTAAAGCTGGCACGACAGTCTGCCGTCGGCCACATAGAACTGGAACAGTATATGGCATGGAGGCAGCGCCATCTTGTCTATCTCTCCTGCATTCCAGGCGCTTACAATATGCCGCCGGGAATCTGGATTTTCTTTAATTGACTTTATCACGTTTGCAAGCTGGTCGATTTTCCGGCCGTCTGATGCGGGCCACGACCGCCACTGGTAACCGTAGATTGGTCCGAGGTCGCCGTTTTCATCAGCCCATTCATCCCATATCTTTACCCCGTTTTCTTTAAGATAAGCAGTATTGGTACTTCCCGAAATAAACCATAGAAGTTCATGGAGTATGGATTTGAGATGGAGCTTCTTGGTTGTCATCAGGGGGAATCCATCCGCCAGATCGAATCTCATCTGATAACCGAAAACGCTCATCGTTCCCGTTCCCGTCCTGTCGGCTTTCCCCGTTCCCTTACTCAGTACATGGTCGAGGAGATCAAGATATTGCTTCATAGGCTTGCTTCACCAGGTTATTTCGGAGAAATACGTGCCACCCATCCGCCGCCGGGGGCCAGGGCAACATTCATTTTTTCACCGGATTTAACGGTTTTTTTCAGATGCTTGTAATCCTGTGCGTGTTTGTCGGCGTTCACCCCGTCCTGGAAAATATCCATTTCATATTCCCCTGCGGGCAGGAATGAAAGATCGAGGTTTAGCTGGCGGGGGCTCCAGTCGGTGAGGCCTCCCACGAACCATTCATTTCCGGAGCGGCGCGCCAGAAGGAGATAATCGCCTGCTTTCGCATCAAGAACCTTAATGTCGTCCCATACAACCGGCACCCTGACAATGAAATCGGTGCATTCCTGTTCCTTCATGTAGTTTGACGGGCTATCTGAAAGCATCTGAAGAGGACTTTCATATGCAACATAGATTGCCATCTGGTGAACCCGTGTACCCTGACTTGCGGGCCTGGTGAACTGGGGATTGAAGTTCGCCCTGTCCATATTCACCATTGCTCCGGGGGTATAGTCCATCGGCCCGGCGACCATCCTTGTGAATGGCAGTATAAGATCATGCTCGGGGGATATTGTGCTTTCCCATTTTGAATTTTCCATTCCCCTTACACCTTCGCGTGTCAGTGCGTTGGGATAGGTTCTCTGAAGGCCGTCGGGCTTGTATGATCCGTGGAAATCGATAAGCATATGATGCTCGGCAGTCTTGCGGGCGGCTTCATAGTAGAAATTTACAATCTTCTGATCATCCCTTTGCATGAAATCGACCTTGACACCCTTTACTCCCCATTTTTCGTAAAGCGCCACCGCCTCATCAATTTCATCCCAGAAAGTTTTCCAAACCACCCAGAGGATCACTCCCACGTTTTTGCTTTCGGCATATCTGCACAATTCAGGCACATCAATTTCCGGAATTGATTTCAGCACCGAGCCTCCTATTTTGTACCATCCTTCATCGAGAACAATATATTCAATGCCGTTCCTGGAGGCAAAATCAATATAATACTTATAGGTATCATTGTTGATTCCCGACTTGAAGTCCACTCCGTAAACATTTGATGCATTCCACCAGTCCCATGCCACCTTTCCGGGTTTTATCCATTTGGTATCGGTCAGCCTGCTGGGTGAGCCAAGCCTGAACACCATATCGCTTTCAACAAGCTGGCCGTCATTACCGGCAATGATGAACACCCTCCACGGGAAGGTTCTGGTTCCTTTGGTTACGGCTACATAGTCCTTTGTTTCGGTAACGTAGAAGTCGCGGTCGGTCAGCAGCTTTTCCGTCTCAGGGTATCCCGGCTGCACTCCGGTGATGTTTCCTGCTCCCCCGCCCCTGATCCACATTCCCGGATAGTCTTCAATATCAGCTTCGGTAAACAGTACATTTACGTCATTCGCCCTGAAGAGTGTCGGAAGGCTTGCCAGGTGCTTGTTTGTTATTGTATCGAGTGATGCAGGGTAAAATATCCTTTCATTATGCGACATGAAACGTTCCTCGAGGGGGTACCAGGCTGTGGAACCTGCCGGGAACCGTATATCGGCGATTTCATTTTTCACAACAATCTCATCCCTGAGGGCTGTTTCATACCGGTAGGCAACACCGTCGTTATAAGCCCTGAACTGAATTGAGAATCCTGATCTGAACGACAGCACAAGGGTGTTACCCTTATCCGGCGACTTCGATCGCTTGTAGGCGACAACAGGCTCAAGCACCTGGTCAACCTTACCCGGAGTGGCTCTTCTCAGACGTTCGTTCTGACCAAGAGTCCGGCCGTCGCCCAGCACCATTCCTGTTCTGACCGAAGATATTACCTCCCTGCCCTCGTATGTTGCCGACCATGTGATGCCGGTGCCAACCGAAACAGTCATGATTATCCTGCCGTCGGGAGATGCAACCCTGTAATCCTTCGAATACATCAGTCCCGATGAGCATATCAGCAATGCAACAATTAGCAGACTCTTCTTCATGATATGTAATTTTAGTTGATTATTCATGTTAAGGGAAACGAACCGGACTCAGTTACTTGTCCGTTTTCTTTCGTTTTTCGATTTCATCCCTGATTGCGGCAGCCCTTTCATAATCCTCGGTACTGACAGCATCGTCAATCATCTTATATAATTCCTCGTCGGAATATGTATCGTATTTTGACCCCCCTGTTTCAAACAGGCTGTCAGAATCAGATTCAGTATCCGAAGAAGGCTCTGATTCAGTTGGTGTTATTGTTATGCCTGCCTTATCGAGAATTTCTTCTGTAATGTATACAGGGCATCCGAACCGCAGTGCAAGGGCAACTGCATCGGAGGTCCTGCTGTCGATCGATATTTCCTTTTCACCGTTGTTGCAGAGAAGCCTGGAGTAGAAGACTCCCTCCTCGAGCTTGTAAATCATCACTTCGATGATCGAAATGTTGAATTCCGAGGCAAAGCTTTTGAAAAGATCATGAGTCAGGGGACGGGGAGGCTCGAGGTTTTCGAGTTTGATCACAATTGCCTGAGCTTCAAAGCCTCCGATAATGATAGGGACCCTGCGTTCACCTTTATCTTCAACCAGTATCAGAGCATACGCCCCCGATTGGGTCTGACTATAAGAAATCCCTAGAACCTTCAGCTTTACTCTCTTCATATCAAACAATTAGAAACCAAAGGAATATATACCTCCCGGGTTGTGTCAGACAAATATAAAGATTATAGCAGTAAGACAAATGCCTGCATTGTTCTTTTTTTCAACAGAAATGCCGCTCCTGACATGCAAATCAGTATGAGTCTTTTATTTCCGGATAAAAATTAAACGGCGTCAGGTTGCCGGATTAATGATTTTGTATATCTTTGCAGTCCGAATTTGAATAAATCCCTGCAGGCTAAGCAAAGTTGTATGAAGTTTTAACATACACGCCTCCCGGAGTCAATTAAAAAAGAAGAATAAATGTACGCGATCGTTGAAATTGCAGGTCAGCAGTTTAAGGTAGAAGAAGGAAGGAAAATATTTGTCCACCGTCTTGATGCAGAGATAGACTCCATAGTTGAATTTGACAGGGTTCTGCTTGTGGAAGACAATGACAAGGTACTTGTCGGAGAACCGGTAGTCGGGAATTTTATCGTTGAAGGAAAGGTACTTGATCATGTTAAGGGTGACAAGGTTATCGTTTTCAAGATGAAGAGGAAGAAAGGCTACAGGGTTAAAAACGGGCATCGCCAGCTTTTTTCCGAGGTAGAGGTGATCGGAATCGGAGAAAAAGGAAGCATAGTCAGGAAAGAGACCCCTAAGAAGGAAAAAGTAAAGAAAGTCGTCGCAGAAACTGCAGAAGAAACAACAGTAGCAGAGGAGAAGCCTAAGGCAAAGAAGACGGCAGCCAAAAAGACTGTTGCAAAAACTGAGAAGCCGGAGCCCAAGGAAAAGAAAGCCACAGTAAAGAAGCCTGCTGAGAAAAAAGCTTCAAAGAAGAAAGAATAGAATAATTTAAAGACTTAAATACTATACAGATATGGCACACAAGAAAGGAGCGGGTAGTTCACGTAACGGCCGCGATTCAGAAAGCAAGCGACTCGGCGTCAAGCTCTTCGGAGGTCAGATAGCCAAAGCAGGCAATATAATTGTACGCCAGAGGGGAACCAGGCACAATGCCGGCCTGAACGTAGGTATCGGCCGCGACCATACCCTTTTTGCACTTAAGGATGGTGAAATTGAATTCAGTAAAAGAAAAGACAACAAAGTTTTTGTATCGGTAAAACCGGTTGCTGAATAACAACATCTTAAGAATCTAAAACTCCGGAAATTCTTTCTCTCCGGGGAAAGCATTACCGGGAGTTTTTATATTTTTACAGCAGGCTTTCCAGCCTGCTTTTTTTATTAAACTGACAGCAAAATGCTTACGATAAACCAAATCCGGGAAAACAGCGACTTCATTGTCGAACGACTCAGGATAAAGAACTTCGATGCCGGCGAGATAGTCGGCAGGATACTTGAACTCGACCAGACACGCCGCGAGATACAGTCGAAGTGCGACCAGATGCAGGCCGATATGAACCGGATATCGAGGGAAATCGGTGGAATGATGAAGGAAGGCAGGAAAGATGAGGCAGCCGTTGCAAAGGAAAAGACCTACTCGCTGAAGGAAGAAATCAAACTGCTATCCGAAAAACTTGATGTTCTTGAAAATGAGGTAAGGAATGAGATAATAAAGCTCCCGAACCTGCCGTACAGCCTTGTTGCTCCGGGATTCGGAGCCGACAGTAATGTAAAGGTGAAGGAAGGCGGAATCATGCCGGTTCTTCCCGATTCAGCGCTGGCGCACTGGGATCTTATAAAGAAGTACGATATTATCGATTTCGACCTGGGCATAAAGCTTACTGGAGCCGGATTCCCCGTTTACAAGGGAAAAGGCGCCAGGCTGGAACGCTCGCTTATTTCCTTTTTTCTCGACGAGGCAGTTAAAGCAGGATATACTGAGCTGATGCCCCCCATTGTGGTTAATGAGGATTCCGGTTTCGGAACAGGTCAGCTGCCCGACAAGGAAGGACAGATGTACCACGTGGGCATTGACAACTTTTACCTGATCCCCACGGCCGAGGTTCCCGTAACCAATATATACAGGGACGTTATACTTGACGGGGACGACCTGCCGGTAAAAAATGTAGCCTACACCCCCTGCTTCAGAAGGGAGGCCGGATCGTGGGGCGCACATGTGAGGGGCCTCAACAGGCTTCACCAGTTCGACAAGGTGGAAATAGTGCAAATAGCTCACCCCGACAGCTCATACAAATGCCTCGACCAGATGGTAAGCCATGTCGAAAGCCTGGTTTCAAAGCTTGAACTCCCCTACCGCATCCTGAGGCTTTGCGGAGGCGACATGTCGTTCACTTCAGCCATGACCTACGATTTTGAAGTATGGTCGGCAGCCCAGAAAAGATGGCTTGAGGTGAGTTCAGTCTCGAATTTTGAATCCTTCCAGGCCAACAGGCTTAAATGCAGGTTCAGGGAAAAAGGGGAAAAGCAGAACCGGCTTGTTCATACCCTGAATGGAAGTGCTCTTGCATTGCCGCGAATTGTAGCCGCCCTTCTAGAGAATAATCAGACTGAGCAGGGAATTTCAATTCCGGAAGTTCTCAGGCCTTACACCGGATTCGGCATCATAAACTGATAACCCGGGTCCATTATCCTCCCGTTCCTGAGAAGGAATAAAATGCTTCAGGGCTGAAAGAATGAACAGATCGCGTCTATCATACATCTATGCCGGAACTGCAATCCTGTTCTGGGCGACAATACCGACCGCATTCAAGATCTGTCTTGGGGAGATGTCTGTCCTCCATATGCTTTCAATAGCCTCGGTTACATCTGCCCTGGCCCTGCTGGGAATTCTCCTTCTGGAGAAAAAAACAAGCCTGCTGAGATTGTCTTCTCCTTCCGACCTGCTGAAGTCTGCAATTCTGGGGCTGATGAACCCTTTCATATATTACCTTGTACTGCTCAGGGCATATCAGCTCCTGCCCGCCCAGGTGGCACAGCCCCTCAACATGATATGGCCCATCATCCTTGTCTTTCTTTCGGTGCCGATCCTTAAGCAGAAGATCGCTGCACGCAGTTTTATCGCACTCTTCATTTCATTTATCGGAGTTTATATAATATCATCACAGGGACACCTCTTCAGCCATAATCAGGCCAATACAAAGGGAGTGCTGCTGGCAACAGGCAGTTCGGTCTTCTGGGCCCTGTATTTTATCCTGAATATGAAGGATAAGAGGGATGAAGCAGTGAAGCTATTTCTCAATTTCCTGTTCGGTTCATTCTATCTCGCCCTTACACTGGCAATAACGGGCAACTGGCCGGTAAGTATCAGTCTGAGAGGCCTGTCGTCTGCAGTATACATCGGCCTTTTTGAAATGGGCATTACATTCTTCTTCTGGCTCAAGGCCCTACAGATGGCTCCCTCCACCGATAAGGTGAGCAACCTGGTTTATCTTGCTCCGTTTCTATCACTTGTGTTTGTGCATTTCATACTTCACGAACCCATCTATTATACAACCCCGGCAGGTTTAATTCTTATAGTATCAGGAATATTGGTTCAGAACAAAAAGAGAAAGAGTGCGTAATCAGCTATCTTTGCATTGCAGGTGACGCGCAATAAAATGGATGAAGGGCCTAAGCCTGAATAACGCAAAACAAGGGAACAGATTGAAAAAGGTCAAAGGTGAAAGGATCATACTGGGGATTGACCCCGGAACAAGCATAACCGGTTACGGAATAATCAGGATAACGGGCAGGGATCCCGAGCTTGTTACAATTGGTTCGATCGACCTGTCGAAGTTTGACGATCACTTTCTGAAAATCAAGCATATTTTCGAGCGTACAATTGGCATTATCGAGGAATATCACCCCGACGAGCTGGCAATAGAAGCCCCCTTTTACGGCAAGAATGTCCAGTCGATGCTGAAGCTCGGCAGGGCTCAGGGTGCAGCGATTGCGGCAGCCCTGAGCCGTTCCGTTCCGGTGTCTGAATATGCTCCCAGGAAAATCAAGATGTCGATCACGGGAAGAGGCTCCGCATCAAAGGAACAGGTTGCATCCATGCTAATGAAGATTCTTAAGTTCGATAAGATAGAAGTAAGGCTTGATGCCACCGACGGGCTTGCTGCAGCACTATGTCATTTCTATCAGACCAACAATCCGGTTCAGGACAAGAGCTTCAACAGCTGGAAAGACTTCATAAGCAAGAATCCGCGCAGGATTAAAAAGCCATAGGCTGTCAGATTACTGAAAAAGCAAGTGCGGCGACGCTGACCTTTGTGTTCCCTTCTTTTAGAATTTCATCGGTACATGCTTCAATTGTCGATCCGGTAGTTATCACATCATCAACGATAAGGACATGCTTCCCTTCGAGCTTCTGCCTGCAGGTAACCCGGAATATATCATTCACATTAGTCCATCTGTCGTATCTCGACTTCCTCGTCTGAGTGCCGGTGACTGTCGTTCTTTCCAAAATCCCGGTGTCGACGGGAATTCCGGAAGCATCCGAGATTCCCATTGAAATGAGGTCACTCTGGTTATAACCTCTTTGGCGTTTTTTGGAAGGGTGAAGAGGAACGGGGATAATCAAATCAATTCCATTTAGAAAGTCTGAGTTTTTAAGCGAGCTTCCATAAATCCTCCCGAGTTCGGTTCCTATTCCGGCAGCGCCCTTGTACTTCAGATGATGTATCATCCTCCTGATCCTGCTGTCGCGGGTATAATACGAGAATGCTGCAGCCCTCTCTATCAGGCATCTGCCCCAGAAGAGCTTTTCAACCGGATTGTCGGGGTTCAGATGGAAGCTGGTTCTGGGTATAAGCACATAACACTCAGTGCATATGACTTTTTCGTTCCGCAGGAGCTGATTGCCACAACCATGGCAAAGCCTGGGAAGAAGAAGACTTATGACGTCATCCCACAGATCGTACAGGTAATTCATGCAGCGGGCAGAATTGTACCTGTAAAGTTATGAAATGAAAAGAAAGGAAAAAAGCAGAATGCTGAAAATCAGAGGACCACTTTCTCACTGATCCTTGAGGCAATTTTTTCAAACTCCTCAGGCGTCATCTTCAGTTTGGGATTCCTGAAATTAAGATCCGACATAGTGTTTATGGGCACCAGGTGAATATGGGCATGCGGCACTTCGAGTCCTACTACAGCTACACCAATCCTGGCGCAGGGAATTGCCTTTTCGATACCAAAGGCAACCTTTTTTGCGAAAAGCATAAGTCCTGAAAAATCATCATCTCCGAGGTCGAAGATGTAGTCTGTTTCCTTTTTCGGTACCACCAGTGTATGACCGGCCATCAGCGGGTTTATATCGAGAAAAGCAAAATATTTATCACTCTCTGCCACTTTGTAGCACGGTATTTCACCCCTGATGATTTTAGTGAATATAGTTGCCATAGAACAAATAATATATTAATATTCAATAAGATACATATTACTTATTTTTACATCCCTTCCCGTTTCCCCCAAGTCATAAAGGCTCCGGGCTCCTTCCCCCCTGGGGGAAGGTTGGGAAGGGGGTATAAAACAAAACGAAACATCCCTTCCTTTCTCCTTGAAACATCTCATTTACCCCCTTTCTTCTTTCCCCCAAGGGGGAAATGAATCCTCCATTGATGGCTCCTGCACTTTTGCAGGACGTTTGGTGTGGGGGAAAGCCGGGGAAGGGGGTCTAAACAAAATAAATTAACAACATTATTAATCAATGCCGGTAAACATTTTATGATATGAATAGTATTTCGAAGGTCATCAACCCCGAAGGCACTTTAATGTTGACAGTTTCGCCGACCTTTTTACCGATCAGTCCCATTGCAATGGGAGAATTAACTCCAATCTTACCCAGTTTCAGATTTGCCTCGCTTTCGGGCACTATCTGGTACTCCATCACAATATTGTTGGATTTATTCTTGATCTTCACCTTGTTTAGAATTCTTACAGTTGAGGTATCGATTTTGGATTCATCGATAACTCTCGACCGTGAAAGAATATCCTCAAGCCTTGAGATTTTCATTTCAAGCATACCCTGAGCCTCCTTTGCGGCAGCATACTCAGCATTCTCTGAAAGATCGCCCTTATCCCTGGCTTCCGCGATCATCCGGGAGATTTTTGGTCTCTCAACAAGCCTGAGCTCATCAATTTCCTCCCTGAGTTTCTGAAGACCATCTTCCGTTATGTAAACATTATCTGCCATTATAATTCTCTTGCAGTTAAAAAACAAGAAGAATCCCGGGATTCCCGGAACTCTTCAGTAACAAATATAGTAACCCTTTGGTAAAATACCAAAAAAAATCAGGTTAAAACATGTATAAAACAAGTAATTAAGTCAGGTTACTTGTTGCAGGTTACTTGTTGCTGGTTAAAGATTTAATGATGGATAAGGAACTATGTAATACTTTTAGTAATCTTTAAGTTTCTACAATACTCATTATCATTTAATTAGCGACAAACAACCGCCTTTCGCCAAAGGTTCAGAGGGCAATGCTAGCAACTGAATTAATCTCCTACCTGAATTTTCTTCCTGCCTTTTTGCCATCAGCAGTTCTTTTCTTCTTTTTCTCCTTGTATTTCAGTTCAGACTCCTTGCGGTTTGCAGTCATGCGTTCGCGGACTTCGGGCGACTGTATCTCAAATGATCGCTTCCTTTCATTCTTCACATATTCGGAATACTCCTTTTTCAGTTTCTCCTGGTTGGCTGCCTGCTTTTTTTTAGCCTTCACCACGCTTGGGGATTCCCTGTACTTTACTCTTTTTGTGTTAAGGCTCTTGCCAAACAGTGCCCGTTCAGGGTTACGGCCACCCCGCTGAGCTTCGCATACCGAAACGGTGCAAAACAGAATCAGGAAAAGAGACAGCAGTTTTCTGAATGACAAAAAATTCATTTTCGTCTGATTTTTGTAATTACCTTTCAAATTTGCTCAATTAACAACTCTAATGCTAATTTTGTGCCGTTATTTAATAACGCTGAAATTAATTATGGCATATCTGAAGAAGACACTTTTTATCAACCTCCTTTTAACAATTCTGGCCGTTGCTTCATGCAACAGGGAGAATGATGATGTGATACCGGATGTTTACGTCGAATTCACAATTGACCTCATGGATCCGGAGTTTTCAAACCTTCTTGTTATAGGGGTATCGGATACTGTTGACGCCTCAACCAACAACTGGGGAAGCAGGGCAGCGGGTTACGACGATAACGGAATAATCATTTATAGTGGTCCTGATGATTACTATGCCTATGACAGGACCTGTCCGCACGATCTTTCAGTCAACGGCCTCAGCGTTCAGGTAAAGACCGATATGGCTTCAATTGCTGAATGTCCGGAATGCGGAACCAGGTATGCCCTTTCAGCATATGGTACTCCTGTTTCGGGTCCCGGGAAATATCCTCTGAAGAATTATGCCGCCAGCTTTGATCAAAACCGGTATATTGAGGTCTGGAACGGACGTAAGAAGTGAAACAGCACTCTGAGCCGGTCGTATCAATACCTGTAATGGTCGGGTTTATAAGGTCCTTTCGGATCAACACCGATATAATCAGCCTGTTCCCCTGACAACTTTGTAAGTTTAACTCCAAGCTGATCGAGATGGAGCCTTGCCACCTCTTCATCGAGATGCTTGGGAAGCCTGTAGACTCCGATTTCATAGGGTTTTGTCCAGAGCTCAAGCTGTGCCAGTGTCTGGTTGCTGAATGAGTTGCTCATGACGAAGGAAGGATGTCCTGTTGCACATCCCAGGTTCACCAGTCTGCCCTCGGCAAGAAGGAATATTGCGTGACCGTCGGGGAACACATACTTGTCAACCTGAGGTTTGATGTTAACCCTTCTGATCTCTGTCGTGTCATTCAGCCTGTCGACCTGGATCTCATTGTCAAAATGGCCTATATTGCATACGATAGCCTGATCCTTCATTTTCATCATATGTTCGAGGGTAAGCACATCCCTGTTGCCGGTTGCCGTGACGAAAATATTGGCTTCGCCAAGGGAATCATCAACCGTCTTGACTTCGAAACCCTCCATTGATGCCTGAAGAGCGCATATCGGGTCGATCTCGGTTATAATTACCCTGGCTCCGTAAGCCCTCATCGATTTGGCACATCCTTTTCCCACGTCTCCGTAACCGCATACAACAACGACCTTTCCTGCAATCATCACGTCAAGTGCTCTCTTGAGGCCGTCGGCCAGCGATTCGCGGCATCCGTAGAGGTTGTCGAACTTTGATTTTGTGACTGAATCATTAACATTGATTGCAGGTGTCAGTAACTCACCCTTCTCCATCATCTGATAGAGCCTGTGAACTCCGGTGGTTGTTTCCTCTGAAATTCCCTTCAGTTCGCTTACAACCCTGTGCCATTTCCCGGGTTCCTGCTTCTGGATGGCCCTGAGAGTGTCGAAGATTATGGCTTCTTCCCTGCTTGAGGCTTTTGCATCAAGAATTCCGGGATCATTCTCAGCTTTATATCCCAGGTGGACAAGAAGTGAAGCGTCGCCGCCGTCATCAACAATCAGGTTGGGTCCTTTGCCCCCGGGAAACGAAAGCGCCATTGCGGTATAATGCCAGTACTCTTCGAGTGTCTCTCCCTTAAATGCAAACACAGGAATACCCCTCTCAGCTATTGCAGCAGCAGCATGGTCCTGTGTGGAGAATATGTTACAGCTGGCCCATCTGACATCGGCCCCAAGATCAGCAAGGGTCTCAATCAGTACGGCTGTCTGAATGGTCATATGAAGTGAACCGGTTATTCTTGCTCCTTTCAGAGGTTTCATGGATGAATATTTCTTCCTTATAGCCAGGAGGCCCGGCATTTCCTTTTCAGCAATTTCGATTTCCTTTCTTCCGAAAGCGGCCAGGGAAATATCCTTAACCCGGTAATTTTCAACAGTAACCATCTGATTCATTTAGTAAGTTTTTTATAATTCGCTGCAAAGTTAACAATAAAATCAATGGTGTTGTTCATGTCAGTAGTCTCAGTGCCTCAATCCTGTCAAGTTTCATCTGGTCAGAAAGCTGTCCGGTGCTGGCGAAATGTTTCTCCTCCCTCAGCCAGTATCTGAAAACCACTTTGATTTTCTGCCCGTAAAGATTCCCGTTGAAGCCGAAAATATTAACCTCAACCGATCTGCTCTCCGGGTCCTTGTTAACAGTCGGGTTGACACCAATGCTCAGCATTCCATTATATTTATCATTCCCGATAATAGTCTCAACTGCATAAACTCCATCGGCAGGCACAAGCTTGTTTTCCGGAGTCATTATGTTAGCCGTCGGGAATCCAAGCATATGGCCCAGATTTCTTCCCGGCACCACTTCGCCCGTTAGCGAATAGGAATACCCCAGACAGGCATTTGCCACATCGAGCCTTCTGCTGAGAAGTGCATTTCGGATTGTGGTTGAGCTTATAAAGCCTTCAGGGCCCTTAATGCCCTCAACCTGTTCCGTTTCCAGACCGTGTTTCAGTGCGTGAGCTCTTATACTCATGAAATCAGCGGCCCTCCCTTTCCCGAAGTGGTTGTCATAACCGACCAGAAGATATCCCGCTCCGATTTTACTTATAAGTAAAGCGCTGATGAACTGTCCTGCATCCATTCCGGCAAGTTCATCTGTAAACGGCATAATTATAAGATGATCGATCCCTGACATCCCCAGGAGTTCCTTTTTCTCTTCGGGTGTTGAGAGAAACGACAGGTTGCTCTTATCACCGGGAAGCACAAGTCGCGGATGGGGCTCAAAGGTTATTACAACCGACTCCCTGCCGGCATTTCCTGCCTTAAGCACAAGATGGTCGAGCAGAGCCCGGTGTCCCAGATGAACCCCGTCAAAAACCCCTACCGTGACATACGGATTATTCAGCGAAGGGAAGTCATTTCCAAAATGAATCGTCATTGTGTTTTCACTATACCGCAGCAAAAATAAGAAAGCCTTTGAAATGGGGCAATTAAGTGATTTAGATTTTGTAATTTTATAGAGGCATCTATCCCTTAATAATCTCTCATGAATCCTGCAGAATTTTATTTGTCTGATACCTGGCTTGAGCCTTTCAGAGATATCATCGAAAGCCGGATAAAAAAGTGTCTGGCCAAGGAAGCGGAGCTTGCCGGTGACGGCAAGCTTATGGAATTTGCAATGGGGCATTTCTACTACGGACTTCACCGCGACAAGGAAGGGTGGGTGTTCAGGGAATATGCGCCTAACGCGGAAAAAATTTTTCTGACAGGTGTTTTCAACGGCTGGAAGGAAAGGCCGGCATATAAGATGAACAGGATCAACCAGTCAGGCGACTGGGAGATTAAGCTGCCTCCCGAAGCGATGAACCACGGTGACCTCTACAAGCTTTCAGTTCACTGGAGCGGAGGGAAGGGAGAGCGGATCCCATCCTATGCGACAAGGCTTGCACAGGATGAGACGACAAAGATTTTTTCCGCCCAGGTGTGGTGTCCCGAAAAGGCTTATGAGTGGAAAGTCGGGGAATTTATTCCGGAACCTACTGCTCCGGTCATCTATGAAGCCCATATCGGCATGTCAACTCCCCATGAGAAGGTAGGAACTTACAGTGAATTCGCCGAGAACGTGCTTCCGATCATAGCAAAATCGGGATACAACACAATACAGCTGATGGCGATTCAGGAACACCCTTTTTATGGCTCCTTCGGCTATCATGTTTCAAGTTTTTTTGCCGCCTCGTCACGATTCGGCACCCCTGAGGAGCTTAAGAATCTGATCGACAAGGCCCATGAATACGGAATCAGGGTAATAATGGACCTGGTCCACTCTCATTCTGTGAAGAATGTAATGGAAGGGCTCGGACTGTTTGACGGGTCACCCGGGCTCTATTTTCACGACGGGATCAGGAGGAACCATGTTGCATGGGATTCGCTCTGCTTCGATTACGGGAAAGACCACGTCCTGCATTTCCTTCTTTCAAACTGCAGGTACTGGCTCGAGGAATATAAATTCGACGGCTTCAGGTTCGACGGAGTCACCAGCATGATCTATTACAACCACGGACTGGAAAAAAACTTCACCAGGTACGAAGATTACTTCGATGGCAGCCAGGATCTGGATGCCCTCATCTACCTCTACCTTGCCAACCTTACAATCCACCAGTTCAGGAAGGAGGCCGTCACCGTGGCTGAGGAAATGAGCGGTATGCCGGGGATAGCGGCCCCTGCTTCCAGGAAAGGTTTTGGTTTCGATTACAGGCTCTCCATGGGAGTTCCCGACTACTGGATTAAACTTGTAAAGGATACTCCTGACGAGGCCTGGGACATGGGGCAGCTCATCCACGAGCTCAGCCAGCACAGGCCCGAGGAAAAGATCGTATCATACTGTGAATCGCACGACCAGGCCCTTGTAGGTGATAAAACACTTATATTCAGGATGATCGACGCAGAAATGTACACCGGAATGTCGAAGTCGCATCACAGTCTGACCGTCGATCGGGCCATAGCACTTCACAAAATGATCAGGCTTATCACTTTCTGTTCCTCGGGGGGAGGCTACCTGAACTTCATGGGTAACGAATTCGGGCACCCCGAATGGATCGATTTCCCCCGCGAAGGCAACAACTGGAGCTATAAGTTTGCAAGGCGCCAGTGGGATCTTGCCCTTAACGAAGACCTGAAGTATTCGTTCCTGATGAAATTCGACAATGCAATGGTCAGGCTGCATAAGGAGTACCATATACTCGACGACATGTCAGTGAACCGGATCTACGAAAACAATCATGATAAGGTGATAGCCTTCACGAGGGGAGATTTCCTCATGGTTTTCAACTTTCATCCGAACAATTCATTTACCGATTACGGTATACCCATAAAAGGAAAATTCCGGATAACTGTCGATACTGATGATCCCGAATTCGGAGGATTCGACAGGGTAAGAAGGACAGTCAGCTATACCTCCATAAGAAAAACCCAAAGGCAGACACTCGACCAGCCTTTTTTCCTGTATCTGTATCTGCCTTCGCGGACAGGTCTTGTCCTTAAGCGCGAACAGGTAAAGAGGGCAACCGATATCTAGTCAATCCACCTGAGCAGGTAGAAATCCTGTTTATGCGGAAGGTCCTTATGCCTGGGATATATTCTTATTCCGTAAAAGAAGGTACCCGCTTTTTCAGGCACCAGGTTTGCCCTGTAGAGGCATTTCCCGTTCTTGTTGCTTACCAGCTTGAACTCCTGGCTGTCAACGAATTCGTATTCCCCATTCTTGTTGAGATGGGTGAAAACGAATTCGACGCCGACGTTTTCCTTTGGGATCTTCTTGATATCCAGAGCAATTTCTGCCCGGTAATCATGTCCTGAATGATAAACATTTTCATGAGGGTGTTCGAAGCTGTAATTCAGGACTTCGATATTGTCCCACTCCTGTCTCATGGTGTACTTCCAGGAAGCCATTTCCTTGGCCTTTTCAAAGTCGTTGGCATTGAAATCTTTACTTCTCGGCCACAGTTTCATATAATACCTTTCGATGTAGTCATCCATCATCCTGCGCATTGTGAATTCCGGGGCTATCTTCACCATTGTATTCTTGATATGGCTTATCCATTCAACCGGAACGCCTGTCTCATCGGAGGAATAGTATGCAGGTATGATTTCAAATTCCAGCATATTATAGATCGTTTCAGCATCAACGTCGTCCTGCAGATCCTGGTTAGTGAAAGATTTCTTTTTGGGAAGGGCCCATCCGGCATAGGCACGGTAACCCTCTACCCACCATCCGTCGAGTACGCTGAAGTGGATGGTACCGTTCATTACAGCTTTTTCTCCGCTGGTTCCTGATGCTTCAAGGGGTCTTGTCGGGGTATTGAGCCAGATGTCAACTCCTCTGACCAGCTGCTTTGCCAGTTCTATGTCGTAGTTCTCAAGGAAGATCACCTTTCCCGTAAACTGAGGCATTTGTGATATCTCAACGATTCGTTTAATTAGATCCTGTCCTCCGCCATCATGGGGATGTGCCTTCCCGGCGTAAATGAATTGCACCGGCCTGTCAGGATCATTGACGATCCGCGAAAGCCGGTCGAGATCCCTGAAAAGCAATGAAGCTCTCTTGTAAGTGGCAAACCTGCGTGCAAATGCAATAGTAAGGGCTTTATCGTTCAGATGTGTGCTTATATTCAGCAGTGTGCGGGGGCTGACATGCTTGTCGAGCATATCTGACTGAAGTCTCTTTCTTATATTTATGAAGAGGTTCTTTTTCAGTTCAGTCTTTACCTCGTACACCTTTTTATCGTCAAGGGTATAAAGCTTTTCCCACAGAGACCTGTCGGTCTGGTCAAAATTCGAAGTACCCAGAAGCTGTTTATATACCTCCTGCCATTCAGGGGCAATCCATGTCGGGTAGTGAACACCGTTTGTGACGTATCCGATAAAAAGCTCCTCTTTCAGGTAACCGGGCCAGAGTTTATTAAAGAGACCCTGAGTAACCTCTCCGTGAAGCTTGCTCACACCATTCAGTTCCTGCGACATGTGGGTGGCCAGGAAGCTCATGTTGAATTTCCTGTCGGCATCCCCCGGGCAGCGGCCAAGATCCATGAGCTGATCCCAGGATATGTTGAGCCTGGTGTGATAATGTGAAATATATTTTCTCAAAAGATCTTCCTCGAAAGCGTCATGTCCTGCCGGAACCGGTGTGTGTGTGGTGAACAGGGTGGACGGCCTGATTACCTCAACGGCCTGATCGAATGTAAGATGGTGGTCCTCAATAAGTTTTCTTATCCTTTCGAGGCTGATAAAAGCCGAATGGCCTTCGTTGCTGTGATAGAGTTCGGGTTTGATCCCCACTTCGTTAAGGGCTCTTATACCTCCTATACCGAGGATAAGTTCCTGCTTAAGCCTGTTCTCATGATCCCCTCCATACAGATAATGTGTTACAGAGCGGTCTTCAGGCAGGTTATCCTCAAAATCGGTATCGAGAAGCAGGAGCGGGACTTTCCCGATTTTTGCTTCCCAGATGCGGATATATACAGTTCTTCCCGGCCAGACGATGCTCACTATCAGCTGTTTTCCCTCAGCATCCTTCACCGGATTAATAGGCAGCCGTGAAAATTCCTCAGCTTCATAAATTGTAAGCTGTTCTCCCTTAAGCCCAAGCTTTTGCTTGAAATAACCGAACCTGTAGAGAAGCCCTATACCTGTAATGTTTACATTTGAATCGCTTGCTTCCTTCAGGTAATCGCCTGCAAGAATACCAAGACCTCCCGAGTAGATTTTCAGGCAGGGATGGATTCCAAACTCCATGCTGAAGTAAGCAACCGATGGTTTCTCATTATCCTGGGGTCTGTTTAAATAATCCCTGAAAGTCCTCATCACAACATCCAGATTAGCTACAAAATCCTCGTCATCCTCAAGTACCAGGAGTCGCTTATAGTCGATCTTTTCGAGAAGTAGTTTCGGATTGTGCTGCACCTTTTCCCACAGGGAAGGATCCATTCTCCTGAAGAGTGATTCAGCCCCGGTGTTCCACGACCACCAGAGGTTGCTGGCGAGTTCCTTGAGCGATGACAGCTTGTCGGGAACGTCGCTCTGCACATATATATCCTTCCAGACCGGTATCTGATGAGGCTTCCTTATTTCCCTGCCGGGGGCCTCAATGAACTGGGTGAACTCCCTTGGTTCATCCCTCCTCATACTGCTCTGTTCAAGAGCTAATTCATAAGCCTCAAAATAGTATTTCACCAGGTTATCCCACATAGCTATCCTTGAGATCTCATGGGCCCTGAACCTGGCCTCCCTGACTTCTCCTTCCGAAAGGCCTATATATTTCATTATAAAATCCCTCATCTCGGTGACCACACTCTTTTCATTGTCATCAGTCCTCTCGATGACAGCAATTCCGTTACCGTGGTCCCTGAAATATTCCTTAACCCATAAGCCAAACCCCGAGAGCGAGGTGGTCACGGTGGGAATTGAAAACATAAGGCTTTCGAGCGGTGTATATCCCCATGGTTCATAGTAAGACGGGAACACCGACAGGTCGAATCCTATAAGAAGGTCGAAGTAAGAGAGGTTGAAGATACCGTCGTTCCCGTTGAGGTATGATGGCACGAAAATTATCTTGACCTTTTCCTTCTGGTCATTTGTCAGTCCGTTTTGAGCAATGCTGTTCAGCACCGGATCGCTTGAAGGATAATGCAGGTAATGTGTAAGGTAGCGGTCAAGGCCGTTAACCTGTCCATTGTTGTAGAGAACGTCGATAAGGTCCTGGCGGGGACCCTTATGATAGGCCGGTATCAGTATGAATGCCACACATTCCCGTGCAAGATTCTCCTCCCTGTTCAGTTCCCCGAGCGAGTCGATTAAAATGTCGACGCCCTTGTTACGGAATTCATATCTTCCGCTGTTCACAATGAACAGGCTGTCATCCTTCAGCTTATAGCCCAGAACGGCCTCAGCGACACTCTGCAGCTTATCCCTTGCGGCCTGCTGCTTCTGCCCGAATTGCTCTGCCGGAGGGACAAAGGAATCCTCAAAGCCGTTAGGAGTAACCAGGTCGACATTCTTGCCCAGGAAATAAGCACACTCTTTAGCAGTGATTTCGCTCACTGTTGTAAAGACATCCGCCTCGGCGGCTGATATCTTTTCAAGCGACTGTTTTGCCACCACGTTGAATTCCCTGGATATCTGAACGGGGTTGTAATCCTTAAGCTTCCCGTACAGGGGCCTGCTGTTTCCGGCAATCGATCGTCCCAGTACAGTTGCATGGGTTGTGAATGCCGTGGCTATCCACGGAGCATATTTTTCGAGATACAGTATCCCGGTACCTGTCATCCATTCGTGAAACTGAGCGATGATGTTATGACGGTCGTGATAATATGAGGTAAAGCTTTCTATGACTTTTCCCGCGGCATATCCGAACAGTGCCGGTTCCACATAATCCCACTGACCGGTTATGCTGTCGAGTTTGTATGTTTCCCAGAACTTTGCAAATATTTCATTCTGCTGTCCGAAGTAAGGTGTGAAATCAAGCAGAAAAACAATTGGTTTCCCGGCTATGTTCCAGCGACCGATCTTTACCCTGAGTCCCTCATTGGCAGCTACTACTCTCCACTCGGGGAACAATGAATCATCGGGTATGAATTCCGGATTTGTGACTTCTTCCCTCCACACATCGGGGCCAATGGTAATATAATTGTCGCCAAGCTCATTTACTATGTTAAGTGCTTTTGTTGAAATTACCGTATGAATACCTCCGACCTTGTTGCAAACTTCCCAACTGGTCTCAAAAATTAGTTCAACATTCATTATACAATATATTGGTTCTGATTTTAAATCAATACTGGTTTACATTATAACTC
>JAVEXG010000221.1:0-3876 GCA_034004115.1 Bacteroidales bacterium
CCCTTAAAAGGTTCGGTTGTAAAAGCGTCTACCTGGAATATTAATCTGTCGTTTTGCATTGTATCTGATTTTTCGTTGACCATATGATCGCAGTTCACCGGTAAATTTCGTGTTTTTACCCGGTTTAATTGAAATTTTAACTATGAAAACTTTGTAAACTAAAATAGTTTTCACATTTTTGCCGCGCAATTTTGAAAAATGGATTACAGACAGAAAATACTTGATGAGGCAGCAGAGATGTTCAGGACTTACGGGATAAGAGCCGTGACAATGGATATGCTTGCTTCCAGAATGAGTATTTCGAAAAGAACCATCTATGAGGTATTCAGGGACAAGGAGGAGTTGCTAAAGGGTGTCCTGAAGTGCATGTCGGAAAGGCAGAGTGCGATTTTGAGAAAATACTTCGGGGAATCCGAAAATGTAATTGAAGCAATATTCAAAATGATGGATTTGATGTTTGAGCATTTCAGGAATATGTCGCCTGCTTTTCGCCTTGATATGAGACGGATAAAAAAGGAGATGGGCGATTATCCCGATATGATGAAGGAGGTTCCGTATTTCTCGAACAATACCGAGATACTCCACAGGGGAATCGGCGAAGGTGTTTTCAGGGAGGATATTGATGTTGAGATGACAAGCAGGCTGATGCTTGAAATGCTTAGGATGTCGCACGACCAGGAAATCTTTCCTCACGAGAATGTGGATTTTGCTGAATCAGTGAGAGGCTTTTACATCAATTTCCTGAGGGGCATATCCACCCCAAAGGGTCTTGACCTGATAAACAGGTATGACGCCAGGCAGAAATCAATGAATTAAAGTGATAAAGGATTAAAGATGAATAATAAGAAGTATATGAAAAGGAAAATTTTGATTGGAACAGTGCTTATGTCCTTTTTGTCCTGGACAGGAGTGCTTGCACAACAGGGTACGGACGTCTTAAGGCTTTCCCTTACAGAGGCTCAGGATTACGCCCTGTCGCACAACAAGGCGGTGATAAATGCCAGGGCTGATGTCGAAGTCTCCAAGGCAGCGCTGTGGGAAACCATTTCAGCAGCTCTGCCCCAGGTAAGCATGTCGGCCACCTTTGCCGACAACCTGAAGCTTATGACAACCCTTCTTCCCGGTGAATTCTTCGGACAGCCGGGAACAAAGATACCTGTCACCTTCGGGAGTCAGTTTAACACAAGCGCATCGATGGATGCCAGTCTTCTCCTTTTCAATGCACCTCTGTACATTGGAATAGAAACAACCCGCCTTGCCCAGAAGCTTTCACAGCAAAGTCTTCAGAAATCGGAGCTTGATACGAAGGAATCGGTGAGTACTGCATATTTTCTGATTCTTGTTACCGAGAGGTCGCTGCAACTGCTCGAGGAGAACATTAAAAACATGGATGAGTTAATGAAATCGACCAGGTCAATGTTTGCAGCAGGTATGGCTGAATTGACCGATGTCGACCAGATGACTTTAAATGTAAAGCAGGTTGAGAACAGCAAGACTTCACTTGAAAGAACAATAGAGCTGAACTACAATCTTTTGAGGTTTCAGCTTGGTGTTCCGGCAGGAACAGCCATAACTCTGACTGAAACGCTTGAAAGTCTGACCGAATCGATAAACGTTGAGGTCCTGTTGTCGCAGGATTTTGATCACAGGCAGAATATCGACTTTATGCTTGTCGAGGGACAGGAGATGATCTCCGAGCTCACCGTCAAATCGCAGAAAGCTTCTACTCTTCCAACTCTTGCAGGCTTTTATAACTACGGAAAAAACGGAATGGGCGACAAGATAAACGACCAGCAATGGTTTGATAACTCCATGATAGGTCTTAACCTTTCGGTTCCGATTTTTGCCGGCGGCCAGAGATATTCAAGGATTAAGCAGGCACAGATCAATCTTGAAAAAGCAAGAACTACAAAGGAGATGGTTGCCGAACAGCTTCTTCTCCAGGAAAGTCAGCTCAGGTATAACCTGGTAAATGCCAACCTTCAGTACATCAGTCAGAAGGATAATCTTGAAGTATCAAAGAGAGTTTATGAAAGCACTGAAAATAAGTTCAGACAGGGAATGGCCTCCAGCATAGATCTCACCCAGGCGAGCAACCAGTATCTGCAGGCCGAAAGCAATTATCTCTCAGCCCTGATGGACCTGCTTCAGACCAAGGTCGCACTCGACAAACTTTTAAACAATATCTAACCACGAAATAATAATCAGAATAATGAAATACTTAAGTACAATTCAGGCAATCCTGGCAGTCGGGCTGATACTTACGGCCTGTTCATCCAATAAAGGAAATGATCCGGCCGCCTCCGGGATAGCTCAGGCTTCGGAAAAAACAGCTGTGCCGGTAAGGGTCACGACTCTTGCAAAGACAAAAATTTCCAGGACTATTGATTACACTGCCACCGTTCTTCCGTTTGAGGAGGTCAACATGGCACCGGCAACTCCCGGAAGAATTGAAAAGATTTATGTTGAAAACGGCGACAGGGTGAGCAAGGGCGACCAGCTGTTCCTGATGGACCGTTCGCAGCTGTATCAGCTTAAACTGCAGCTGGCCAGCCTTGAAAAGGACCTGTCGAGGCTCGATACCCTTCTGGCAACCGGAAGCGCAAAGCAGCAGCAGTATGACCAGATGAAGACGCAATATGATGTTACAAAGACAAATGTTGATTTCATGGAGGAGAACACTCTCCTGAAAGCACCATTCAGCGGTATCATCACGGGAAAATACTTCGAAGACGGGGAAATGTACTCAGGAACACCAACAACTACTACGGGAAGATCGGCAGTGGTGACTCTTATGCAGGTTAATCCGCTGAAGGTTGAGGTAGCAGTTTCGGAGCAGTATTATCCCCTGGTAAAAAGGGGAATGAAGGCCAGCATCACCGCTGACGTGTACAGTGATCAGGTTTTCACCGGAACTGTCTTCAGGAAAGCTCCGACAGTCAGTTCGGCAACCAGGACCTTTATTGCCGAGATAGAGCTTCCCAACAGGAATGATCTTCTGAAACCCGGGATGTTCGTGAGAGTGTCGATGGACCTCGGAGAAGTTGAGACTTTCGTTGTGCCTGCAGCATCAGTGCTGATGCAGGAGGGTACAAACATCCGGTACGTCTTCACCGAGGAGCAGGGTATCGCAAAACGGGTCGAAGTTACAATAGGAAAAAGATTTGACGATCAGCTTGAGGTTATTTCAGATAATCTGAGCGAGGGGAGCAGACTTGTGACAGAAGGCCAGTCGAAACTTCTGAACGGGGATAAGCTTGAAATGATACAATAAGTAATTCAAAAGAAATAAGATGAGCATATACAGCACTTCTGTAAACAGACCTGTAACAACCATCCTGATTTTCGTCGGGCTGATGGTTATGGGCCTCTATTCACTGACCCAGCTGCCGGTCGACCTGTACCCGGAAATAGAACTTCCGTTCGTGGGTGTTGTCACAACCTACCCCGGGACAAGCGCGTCGGATATTGAAACCAATATTACACGACCGGTGGAGGATGCCCTCAACTCGGTCGCCAACCTGAAGGAGATGACATCAACTTCAAGCGACGGGCTGTCGGTGATATTCATGAATTTTGAATACGGGACAAACCTCGATGAGGCGACGAACGATATAAGAAGTAACCTCAGTTTTATTGAGAACTATCTTCCGGAAGATTCCGAAAAGCCGACCGTCATGAAGTTCAACTCAAGCATGATGCCCATTATCTTCTATGCAATAACAGCGCAGGAGAGTTACAGGGGGCTTGAGAAGATTCTTGATGAGAAAATAGTAAATCCCCTGAACAGGATTGAGGGCGTCGGATCAGTGAGCCTGGCCGGTGTTCCCGGAAGGAAGGTTTACATTGACGTTGATCCGAGGAAAATGGAAGCCT
>JAVEXG010000222.1:0-3874 GCA_034004115.1 Bacteroidales bacterium
GGAGTTCGTTCCAGCACAAGTAAAGCCCGTTCCTGCCTTCATCGCAGGCCAGGCGCCTTATTACATCAACCGCATAGGTCGATTTCCCGCTTCCGGGAGGACCCTGGATCATGATACGTTTATTGGAGTCAAGTCCTTTAAGAATGACAAGCCCTTCCTTCCTGCGCCTGTCCGACTCTGCAAGATTGAGCCTCACAAGTGAACGGTAAATGTCAGGATCAAACCTGGGCGTCAGCTCATCACACAATCTGATTATTTCCTCCTCCTCAATTTCCTTCCAGTCGATTAACCTGGTAATACCCTTCCGCTTCTGATCCTCCCTGAACTTGCCGATCTGGTCTTCCAGCGATTCAAGGATCATCGCGGATAGATCCCTGCCGCATCCGCGGTGCCAGAGGAAGTCAATGCTTATTCCACTCCTGCCAAAATTACAATCCGGAAAGCAGACCATTTTCCCTACAAAAATATTCCTCAGGCCTTTCTCCATAAGATACTTCTGTACTGCATCGGCATTGCCGTCAGCCTGGATAAATGGATCGTCCATTGCTTCTTTAGTCCTGCTACCGGAAAGCTTGTAATATCCTGTTGTGCCGTCAGTTCTGGCGCCGTAGCCGATCTCTCCGCCCTTCACTTCAATGACCATCAGTCCCGAACGTGTAAACACCAGGAAGTCAATCTCACCGGCAAGCTGCGTCCTGTGATAGAAAGATGATATCCTCAGGTGGTGGATGATATGAAAAATCTCACCATCGAGGCTTGAGAAAAGCTTGTCGGCCGATCGCTCACCCTGATCAGCGATGTGCCAGGAGTTGTAGAGGCGTTTGATCATACTCGAAATGTGTTGATATATATCTAAACGGAAATTTCGAGATTTTCATGTTCAGATCGCACTATCAGTAAAATAAACCATTCGGATTGATTTCTTGTTTTACTTGACTTTCTGACAATAAAAGCGTATATTTGTAACTATTAATAAATATATTACGCCTTTATATGAAATCTCGTTCGATTAAAAACGTAATTATTAGGAAGAGCAAATCTGCCGACGGGAGGATAATAGTCCTTACAGGTGCAAGACAGACTGGTAAAACCACACTTGCAAAACTTGGCTTTCCGGATATGACCTATATCGCCCTCGACGATCCGATGCTGTCAGGTCAGTATGCATCCCTTACTGCTTCCCAATGGCAGCACCTTTATCCAAAAGCTGTTCTGGATGAGGTTCAGAAGGTACCGTCTATTATTGAGAGTGTAAAAGCCGTTTATGACGCATTTGAAGATACGCGATACTTGCTTACTGGTTCAAGCCAACTCCTGCTTCTTAGCAAAGTCCGTGAGACACTAGCCGGCAGATGTACTATTTATGAGTTGTTTCCGCTTACACTTCCGGAAATGCTTACAGGCAGCTGGGATGAAGAAGTGGTACCCTCCTTATTTCAGGATTATATTTTTTCGGGTTCATTGCCTGACCTTTTGCCTTCATTTAAAATGGAGAAGGATTATGCAGCCAGAAAAGATGTTTTCAGATATTTCCTTGAATTCGGAGGATACCCTGCCCTGGTTAACCCCGGAATGAGCGATGATGACAGGAAAGACTGGCTGGCCGGATATGTTCGTACTTACCTGGAAAGAGATGTAAGAGACCTTGCAAATTTCAGGTTCCTTGAACCATTTGTAAAGATCCAGAAAATGACTTCGCTACTGACAGGAGAGCTTATTAACTTTTCAGATCTTGCAAGAGAGGCCGGGGTTACTTCAAATACAGCACAGAAATTTCTGAGATATCTCGAAATAAGCTACCAGACCATCCAGCTCCAGCCCTGGACAAGAAACAAGATAAAGAGGTTAACCCGAAGCCCGAAGCTCCATTACCTTGATCCGGGGGTCCAAAGGACTGTGATTAAAAAAAGCGGGCTGCCTACAGGCAATGAATATGAAAGCGCCATAGTGGCCGAAATTCATAAACAGATAAGAAATCTTAACCTGCCATTATCCATGTATCATCTGCGCACTGTCGACGGAAGAGAGATAGACCTTATCCTTGAAACCGAAAAAGGATATATTGCCATTGAGATAAAAATGTCGGACAATGTTGCCAGTCATGATGGTCGACATCTCAGGGGATTGCAGGACATCCTCGATAAACCAGTTCTCAAGTCGTTCATCCTGAGCAACGACGACAATATCAGGGATCTTGGGGAAAATATTCTTGCCCTGCCTTCAGCAATGTTTCTGACTTAAAGGTCAGGGGAGTGCGGTAAGCGGTACGAGGTACGCGGTGATTTGGATTTGAAATATTTAGAAAATCATGGATACTGAATTATTATTGATCATAAGCGCAGCCCTTCTGGCCTGCATTCTGGTGCATTTTGCAACAAGATACTTTCTTGTGAAGGCTCATCAGATTGAATTGATTGAGAATGCTGCCAGGCTGGCAGCGCTTGAGCAGAAAATTGCTGAACAGAATATCCGCGAAGAAATGCAGAGACTTAGCATGGAGGAAGCAAGGTCAGCCATGCTCGATACCTTCAAATCAGCTGCGGCAGATGCCCTGGGTCAGAATAACAGGCAATTCCTCGATCTTGCCTTCACTCAGTTTTCGGCACAAAAAACCGAGGCCGAAACGGATCTTGATAGCCGGAAGAAGGCAATCGAGGATCTTCTCCAGCCTGTTAAAGAGGCTATTGAGACCTATAAAGCCAAAGTAGAGGAACTTGGAAAGGATTCAAGTCTTTCTTTCGGCAAGGTCGCCGAGATGATGGAAAAGATACAGGCCACACACAGCAGCCTTCAGCGCGAAACGGGAGCGCTGGTGAATGCCCTGCGTAATCCCAGGGTAAGAGGCAGATGGGGTGAGATCGGACTTAAAAGGCTTGTTGAGTTTTCGGGCATGTCGGCTCACTGTGATTTTGTTGAACAGGTTTACAGCGAAAGTGACGACGATGCAATGCTGAAACCCGACATGATAATCAACCTTCCCGGAAATGCACATGTTGTTGTTGATTCAAAACTGCCTCTCGATGCATACCTCGAAGCCCTCGAGACTGAAGATGAAAATACGCGGAACCAGCTGATCGTGAAGCATGCGAAAGCTCTGCGCGACAGAATCAACCAGCTGAGTAAAAAGCAGTACTGGTCGCAGTTTGAGAATTCACCTGACTTTGTTGTACTCTACATGGAAATCGAATCGGCATTCAATACAGCGCTTATGACCGATAAAAACCTGCTGCAGGATGCTATCAGCAACAAGATCATCCTTGCCACTCCGACAACACTGATCGTCATCCTGAAATCAGTGGCAATGTCGTGGCAGCAGCACAATGTTACGCAAAACGCCCTTGAAATACAGGAAACAGCAGTCGAACTGCATACCAGAATGATAACATTTTCCGAATTTCTGAAGGATATCGGCGATGGACTCAAATCAGCGCTTGGCAGCTATAATAAGGCAGTCGGATCCTATACCGGCAGGCTTCTGCCGCAGGGAAAGAAACTGGAGGAACTTGGTGCCACTTCAAACAAGAAGAGCATGCCGGAGATCAAGGTGATTGAAGACACGGCAAGGATGCTGAGGGGGGAGGAGTGAGGCGTGAGGAAGACGAAGGCGTAACGGCGTAACGGCTCAACGGCGTAATGGCTCAAAGTTTGACATCCGATCAAACATTAAACGCTGCTGACATTCTGTCCTGCTCGCTGACTGGTATTTCTGCCGTCCGGGCCTCTTTCCTCCAGTTCCTGACGACGCTCCTGACTTCATCCAGAATTTTCTTCATTGCTGCCTTATCAAGCAGAAAAAACTCACCAACATCCTGTGCGAGAGAATAATTCAATTCATTATTGTCGGTATCGATATTCAAGGCCAGACCATTTTTAT
>JAVEXG010000060.1:0-18401 GCA_034004115.1 Bacteroidales bacterium
TTTCAGCGACGACGACCCTCTTACAACGAGCTCTGATGTGATTATTTTGTTTTGCACCGGGAGGCGCCGGTTTTCTATCCGGTCGATAAGCAGTCTTGCAGCAGTCTGGCCGATTTCAAAACCCTTCTGGTCGACGGATGTAAGGGAGGGTTCGGTGAGTGTTGCTATCTGGCTGTTAGTAAATCCCACAACTGCAACATCTTCAGGGATCCTTAACCCGTGCCGCTTGACTATCATCAGTGTCTGTGCTGCCGTCAGGTCGTTTACTGCGAAGAAAGCGTCGGGACGGGGAGTACGTTTCAGCAACCCGGGTATAAACCTTTCAGCGCTTTCAATGTCATCACATTTCACTATGTCTTCTTCAGAAGGTGTGAGCCTGTACTCCCTCATTGCCCTGAGGTAGCCGTTGAGCCGGTTCCTGGAGATTGCGAGCTGCATTGGTCCGGCGAGGTGTACTATGCGTTTCTTCCCGGTGCGCAGGAGATGGATTACCGCCTTGTATGAGCCGGTCTCATCATCGATTACCACGCTGTCGGTCCCCAGCTCATCGGCCACCCGGTCGTAAAAGACGAGAGGGATATCCTTCTCCAGAACATTGCGGTAATGCCTTAAATCGGAAGTGGTCTTGGACAGAGATGCCAGAATCCCTTCAACGCGGCTGGAGAGAAGTGTTTTGATGTTTTTAACCTCATGTTCCCACATCTCGTTGCTCTGGCACAGGATCATGTTGTAGTCGCGCTGATATACCACATCCTCGATTCCGCTGATCACGGTGGAGAAGAAATAGTGGACGATATCGGGGATGATCACACCTATAGTCTTTGAAGAGCCGCTTTTAAGGCTTATTGCAATGGGGTTTGGTCTGTAGTTCCATCGTTCGGCAAGTTCATTTACGGCATCCCGGGTAGCCTGACTGATGTCTGGATGATCCTTCAGCGCCCTGGAAACTGTGGAAGGAGAAATTCCCAGTTCCCGGGCAATATCTTTGATAGTTATGTTTTCCCGGCCCATTTTCAGGTAGCTGTCTGTGGTAAAGATATAAAAAAAACAACTTAAAAACGAGGCATAAATTTAGCAAATGCCCATTTCAAACGTTTGCGGTATCGATTGCGGAAATATGTTGAAAAAGAGTTGGTTAACTCCTTTAAAGTGCCGAAATTTATCGATCCAAACCTGAATCAAAATTTTAGTAAGAACAACAAATCTGTGAATCGAAATTAAACCGAATCTATTTATGGAGAAATTAACTGGAAAACGGCTCCTCATGCTGACCTTTGGCATAATGATGAGTCTTGTTGTCTTCGGACAACAGGTAAGAGTGTCAGGTACAGTTACCGATGCGGCCGACAGGCAGACCCTACCCGGTGTGAACGTGGTAGTAAAGGGCACGCTAACGGGAGCGATTACCGGCATTAAAGGAGAATATTCCCTGATGGCTAATCCCGGGGATGTTCTTGTGTTCAGCTTTATCGGGTACGTGCCGCTGGAGGTCCCCGTTGGTAACGAGACTGTTATCAACGTAGCTTTGCGGACTGACGTAACGGCACTCGAAGAAGTAGTTGTAATCGGATATGGCAGCGTTAAAAAGGGCGATGCCACAGGATCCGTATCAGCTATAAGTTCAAAGGACTTCAACAAGGGTGCAATCACCTCACCGCAGGATCTGTTGGTGGGCAAGAGCGCCGGTGTGGTCATCACAAACGCCGGAGGTGCACCCGGAAGCGGAGCTACGATACGAGTTCGCGGAGGTTCATCACTGAATGCCTCCAACGATCCGCTTGTGATAATTGACGGTGTCCCTATTGACAACAACAATGTTTCAGGAAGTTCGAATATTCTGTCATTCGTCAACCCGAACGACATCGAGACTTTCACAGTGCTGAAAGATGCCTCCGCAACAGCAATCTATGGATCAAGGGCATCAAACGGCGTTATTCTGATAACAACCAAGAAAGCCAGGGCCGGATCGGCTCTGTCAGTTTCCTACGACGGAAGCGTATCGGTAGCGAACGCCATTGCATTCGTGGATGTGTTTTCAGGCGATGAGATAAGAAAGCTGGCTCTTGAGAAGTCGGGCCTCTTCGGAATTGACAACCTTAATCTTTTGGGTACTCAGAACACCAACTGGCAGAAGGAGATCTTCCGCCCGGCCGTATCAAACGACCACAACCTGAGCTTTACCGGATCAGTCAAATCACTCCCGTACAGGGTTTCAGTGGGTTACACCGACCAGAACGGTATCCTGAAGAATACCGACATGCAGCGTATAACCGGTTCGCTTAACCTTAACCCCACTTTCCTGAATGATGCGCTTAAGGTAAACGTAAACCTTAAGGGCATGAACACTCACCACAACTTCGGTGAAACAGGGGCTATCGGGTCAGCGGTCAATATGGATCCGACCCAGGTTATAAAAGACTGGAACACCAGATCAGCAGACTACTTTCAGTGGGCAAATTATGGTGCCAACCTCGGAACAGCCAACCCGGTTGAACAGGCTCTGGCTGCTGACAACCGTTCACTGGTACAGAGGCTTATCGGGAATGTTCAGCTCGACTATGCGCTGCCGTTCCTGTCAGGACTGAGGGCTAATCTCAACCTGGCAACCGACTATTCCGACAGCAACGGGCACAACAACCGTCCCGTTACGTCTCCGTCAGTTTTAACAGCTCCACTTTACGGAAAGCTTACGGATTTCAACGGCACCAACTACAACAACCTTCTTGATTTCTATTTGAACTATAATAAGGATCTGGCCTCCGTCAACAGCGTCATTGACGTGACGGCAGGTTATTCCTGGCAGCACTTCAAGAGGGAAGGTGATAATTACACGCGAAGCATTGTGGATGCGACTCATCCTTATCAGAAGTCAGACAGTTCCTCATATGTCACTGAGAACTACCTTGTATCATTCTTTGGCCGTGTCAACTACACCCTGGCCGACAAGTACCTCCTGACCTTCACACTCCGTGATGACGGCTCATCGCGCTTTGCAGAGAAAAACCGCTGGGGTCTTTTCCCTTCGGCAGCATTTGCATGGAAGCTGAAGGACGAATCATTCCTCAGGGACGTTGATGCCGTTACAGATCTTAAATTAAGACTTGGATGGGGTGTAACCGGGCAGCAGGATATCGGGAACGATTACCCGGCCCAGGCCCTCTACCGCGAGTCGTCTGAAGGCTCCTATTATTATATAGACGGCAAATACATCCCGACATTAAGACCTGATGCGTACGATCCGGATATAAAATGGGAGGAGACGACCACGATGAACATCGGACTTGACTTCGGTTTTGTCAACGACCGCATAACCGGTTCGTTCGACATCTATAAAAGAGTCACCGACGATCTTCTGAACTCGGTCACCGTATCGAGCGGAAGCAACTTCTCGAACACCCTTCTCACAAACGTTGGAAGCCTTGAAAACAAAGGCGCCGAGCTCTCACTTAACTTCATACCTGTTTCCAGGAACGACATGCATCTGACGGTTGGGTTCAACGCCACTTACAATGTAAACGAGATCACGAAGCTGCTGCTTACCGACGATCCCAGCTACATTGGTATTCTCTACGGAGAAGCTATGACTGGACAGAAGCAGGTTACCAGGGTAGGGCATCCGTCTTACTCATTCTTTGTCAACCGCCAGGTTTATGATGTCAATGGCAAGCCTATTGAAGGACTTTACGTTGATGAGTCAGGAGAAGGTGGAGTGGTTAACGGTGACAATGCCGACAAATATATTTATCATAATCCTGTAGCTGATTTTCTGCTGGGCCTTTCAGCAAGGTTCGAATACAGGAACTTTGACTTTTCAGCCACAGCCCGTGGAAGTATCGGCAACTATGTCTACAACCAGATTGCCGCAGGTGCTTCATACGACCAGATGCAGCAGATCGGTTACTGGAAGAACTTTACCAGGGCATTGGACCAGACCGATTTTGTCAAGCGTCAGTTCACAAGTGACTATTTTGTGGAGAATGCTTCATTCCTGAAGCTTGACAACGTCAGCGCAGGTTATAACTTCGGCAAGCTCTTCGGCACGGTTGGTGCCCGCGTCAGCTTCACCGTTCAGAACGCGCTGATCCTTACAAAATACAGCGGTCTTGACCCCGAGGTGCCTGGCGGTATCGACAACAACTTCTACCCCAGACCGCGGACCTTCATGCTCGGAATAGGACTTACCTACTAATAATATAAGGAAACAAGATATGAATAAGAAAATCTTAATATTCGGAATAATGCTTTCAGCACTGATGATCTCATCGTGTGTGAAAGATCTGGAGATCACCCCTGAGGATCCGACAAAAATCCTTGCCGGCAACCTGGGTGATGACCCCCAATATATGAAAATGGCCCTTGGTAAGATCTATGCCAGCTTCATAATCTCAGGTCAGGGCGCCAACGGCGGCGATGACATTGCTGCTTCTGACGGCAACTTCTTTACTACAATGAGGGCTCTCTGGAACCTTCAGGAGATAACCACTGACGAGGCTATCTGCGCCTGGGGTGATGTTGGTATAGCCGACCTCAACACCCAGACCTGGAGCCCGAGCAATCCCTTCCTTACTGCTCTTTACCAGCGTCTGGCGCTTAGCATTACATACGCCAACGACTTTATAAAGAATGCGCAGGATAACACCGATCCCGATGTTGTACAGTATGTGGCTGAAGCTCGTTTTCTGAGAGCCCTGGCTTATTCATGGGCCATTGACCTCTTCGGACAGTTTCCCTGGACCACTGAAGCTGACGGAGTAGGCAAGTTCTTCCCGCAGATAGGAACAAGGGCAGACATCTTCAACTACATCGAGTCTGAACTGCTTGCAATTGAAAATACACTTGGCGAACCAAAGTTCTCATATCCTCAGGCCGACAAGGCAGCAGCATGGATGCTTCTGGCAAGGCTCTACCTGAATTCAGAAGTATACACGGGAACAGCCAGGTGGGCTGACTGCAAAATATACACAGACAAAGTTATCGGCAGCGGGCAGTATTCACTGGCAACCAATTACAGGCAGAACTTCAGCGCCGACAATGACGGCCGTCACAACCCTGAGATGATCTTTGCATGGGAACAGGACGGTATAAATGTGCAGGGATATGTTGGCACCACCTTCCTTATCGAATCATCGAGCGATGCCATTTATCTCAGGGCGGAGGACTACCACGGGCTGACCTCAAACACCAACTGGAACGGCAACCGTGCAAGGATTCAATTCCTTGACAAGATGGTGGATACACTTGCCACCTATGGCAATGTTCCGATACCCGCAAGCGATCCGACCTTTGCTCAGAGCGATGACAAGCGTGTCTTCCTTAAGATGAAGAAGGCAAGGAACATTCCGGCACCGTCAGCAAGCGGCGACTATGGCATTGGCGTTTACAAATTCACCGCACGCAATGCCGATGGAACGCTTCCTGCCAATCATAACATTGCTTATGCATGCACTGATTTCCCGGTGTTCCGTCTTGCAGATGCATACATGATGAGGGCTGAGGCTCTTTTCAGAACAGGCGGAGCTGCCAATGTGGATGCAGCAGTGGCTGATATCAACATGATAAGGGAACGCGCTTATGGCGACGACAGCGGCAACATTACAGCGGCCGGCCTTAACCTCGATTTCATAATCGACGAGCGCGCACGCGAGTTTTATTATGAGGGCCAGAGACGTACTGACCTGATCCGATTCGGCAAATTTACAGGAGGTTCTTACCTGTGGCAGTGGAAGGGCAATTCCTTCGACGGCACAAGCACCTCTGCACACCTTAACATCTTCCCGATACCCGGTGATGAGCTTGCCGCCAACCCGAACTACAAGGGGCAGAATAACCCAGGTTATTAATATTTAAAGAGAAGAGAAATGAAGAAGAATTTATTTATATATCTGACAATTATTGGATTGACTGTGATCTTCATCAGTTGTGAAAAGGACGGTGAGCTGGTTACAATATCGTCAAATCCTGTTGCTCCGACTCTCACCACGGTTCCCGACCTTACTCTTGAAAGGGTAAACGGAAACCAGGTGCTTGAATTTGCCGGCACTCCCGTTGATCCGGGCTTCCAGGCTTCGGCTACTTATTATCTTGAAGCTTGCGAACAGGGAACCAACTTTGCTGATCCCGTCACCGTCTGGTCAGGCAACCAGCCTGAATCGATAAAGATCACAATAAGCGACCTCAACGGGGCACTGATCAAGAAGTTCCCCACTGACGCTGTTTCGGATGTTGATTTCCGCCTCAGGGCAGTGCTTGTTGTAGATGCAGGAACGGGAGCCCCGGGCACAGGTACAAACCCGTTCTCATTTAGTTCTGCTGCTGTCGGTTCGACTGTAACGCTTTACGGTTTACCGCGGCTGGAGCTTGTAGGTTCGGGCATGGAACAGAAAATCGAATCGGCCCTGGGTGATGGAAATTACATGGGTTATGTCAAGCTCGATCCTGCCAGTCCCTTCACCCTGAGCAATCCCGATGCCGGAACAAATTATGGTGGCAGCTCCGACGTGCTGTCAGAAAATGGCCCGGCATTCATTTCGGAGGTAGCCGGATGGCATAAGATGACAGTAGATGTAATTGGTATGACATATGAACTCCTGCCATTCAGGGTAGGTCTCATTGGTTCTGCAACACCAAACGGCTGGGATGCTCCTGATCAAAAGATGCAGTATGACGCTCAGGGCGGATTCTGGCATGTTACTCTTGACCTTGTCGTAGGACATGTTAAGTTCAGAGTGAATGATGATTGGAATAGCGGATTAAATCTTGGTTTAGGGGATGCCGAAAACCCGGGTTACAACCTCTCCAACCTATGGAATAATGGCAGTAGCAAGGATATACCGATTGAGACGGCAGGGAATTATACAATTAAGCTGATCATCGGAAGTTCAACCTACAGTTGCACCATTACCAAGAACTAAACCGGGAAAACAAAAGATACTTAAATGAATATGAAAACAATAATGAAAATCATGGTATTACCGGTTGCAGCATTTTTTGCTCTCGCCGGTTGCACCAAGGAGACATCCGATGAAAGACTTGATCCCGCAGTCGGGACCAACAAGGTATTCAACATAGAATCAGGTGCGGCCACAGTGACTGGTTTTATCGTAGCTGAAGGTGACGGAATTACTGAAAGAGGTATCTGTTTCGACAAGCAGCCCAATCCCACCATAGATAAGTCAAAGGCGGTCCTTACCGTCCCTTCGAAAACGGCAGCCTACAATGTGACTCTTACCGGGCTGGATTTTGCTACCAAATATTACGCCCGTGCCTATGCAACCGGACCGGCAGGAACGGTTTACGGCGAAGAGGTTACCTTTACAACCAGGCCAATAGTGGCTACAGTTACAACTGTAGAGGCTACCGATGTTGAAGGAACGACGGCCACCTCGGGCGGTGAAGTAACTGCCGACGGCGGATCAGCAATCACGGCTTACGGGGTATGCTACGGCACAACGCAAAATCCAACCGTTGAAGGAGATAAGACAAATGACGGATCGGGTCTCGGAGAGTTTATAAGCAATCTCACCGGACTCAGAGGTCTGACAACCTATTATGCACGGGCTTATGCCACCAACGATGCAGGAACTGCCTATGGCAATGAAATTACATTCACTACACTGGTAAGCGTTCGCGAATGGTACGTGCCCGGTGATTATGTAGCAGCCAGTTATCCCGGATCAGACCTGGCTGACTGGGCCCCCGACAAGTCACCTATGGTTAAAAGCAATGAAGATAATCCCAACAATGTGGAGGGTTACGTTTATATGGCCAATGCTTCAAATAACTGGAAGGTTGCTTCACAGCCGAATTGGGATGGACCAAACTACGGTGCAAGTGAAACACCCGGTACTCTGAGTTCTGCTTCTGACGCAGGTAACATTAATCTTCCTGCAGGTTATTACAAGCTGAACGTAAATGCCGGCGCTGATCCAATGACTTACACGGCCGTGGCAACGACCTGGGGTATTATCGGTGATGTAACCTCATGGAACTCACAGCTGCCTCTTACATATGATCCTGCCTTGCAAGTCTGGAGAGGCGTTGTACATCTGCCCGTGGGAGGTTGGAAGTTCAGGGCAAATGACAACTGGGATTACAACTATGGAACGGGTGAAGGCAGCAATGATCTGAAAGCCGGCGGCGACAATTTCGCAACAGCAGCCGAGGACGACTATGCAATCACCCTTGATCTCAGCCATCCGCTTGAGTACACCTACCGTGCCGACATCTGGGGCGTAATCGGTGATGCAACCCCGGGTCTGTGGGATTATGACACCAATATGACCTGGGATGAAGCCAGCGGCGTATTTACGGTAACTTTAAACCTGACGGCCGGTTCATTCAAATTCAGGGCCAACGACGACTGGAGTTACAGCCTCGGCGGAACCCTGGCAGAACTTACATCAGATAATGGTGACAACCTCTCTGTTGCGGAGGCTGGAACCTATACAATCACTTTGAACCCCTGGACATTAGTTGGGACACTGACCAGGCAATGACAAGGTAGATTAGAGGAAGCGGCTTAAGCCGCAGCGTTCTTTCAATTCAGGAACCTCTTCTGTAACGGGAAGAGGTTTTTGATTATATTTATGAACACGTACAATCACAATCGGATACAATGAAAGTGAAACTTCATCTGCTGCTATTGATATTTGCCGGATTCAGCCTGAGCGCATCAGCCCAGGTTATATCCTCCGATCCGGTATTTCCGCTGGCTTCAGACCCTGTGATGATTACCTTCCATGCTGACAGGGGGGATATGGGACTAATGGATTACGCCGGGGATGATGTTTATGCCTATACAGGCGTCATCACCGACCAGAGCAACGGAGCCTGGGATTATGTGCTTCAGAGTTCATGGAACGATATAGTTCCCAAAACAAAACTAACCAGGGTGTCAGCCAATGTTTATACTCTGGCCATTACCCCCTCAATAAGGGAATTCTACGGTGTTCCTTCAGGTGAGGCCATCCTTAAGATGGCATTCGTCTTCAGGAACTCAGACGCAACAACCACACGGTCAGGACGCGATGTGGGAGGAGCTGACATCTTTTACGATGTCAGTCAGGAAGCTTCATTTGATGTTAAACTTCTTCAGCCTGATCTGTATTCATCACTTGTGAATGCAGGGGAGGTAATATCTGTTCAGGCCTCGGCTTCGGTATGCGATTCAATAATTCTCAGCCAGAACGGGATTCCCCTCAGAAAGGTGACGGAGACAACTCTCAATCATGCTATAACAGCCGCCGGATCGGGAAGCTTTAAACTGGTGGCGCGGGCATGGCATAACAATGTGTCTAAAACCGATTCAGCGTATTACTTTGTCCGGACGGCAGCAGTGATCCAGGCAGTCCCGGCAGGCCTGAAGCCCGGGGTTAATGTTACCGGTAACAACTCTGCAGTATTTCTTCTCTATGCTCCCTACAAGAACAATGTATTTCTGATGGGCGACTTCAACAACTGGGTGCACAGCAGCGAAGGTTTCATGAGGAGGAGCCCCGACGGCAGCTGGTACTGGCTCGAGGTTACAGGGCTTGATCCTGACATAGAATACGGCTTTCAGTACCTGATTGACGAGACACTCAGGATACCGGATCCGTACAGCACAAAGGTGCTCGATCCATGGAATGACAGACATATTGATGAAAGCACCTGGCCCGGACTGAAGCCCTATCCGGAGGGACTGGCAGATAATCTCGTTTCAGTTTTTCAGACCAGGCCTCCGGTTTACGTCTGGGAAAACGAAAATTTCACCCCGCCGGCGAGCGACACGCTTATCATTTATGAGATGCTTGTACGCGATTTCGTTGAGAAACACGATTTTAAAACGATCCGTGATTCACTTGACTATTTTACCCGGCTGGGGGTGAATGCAATAGAACTGATGCCAGTGAATGAATTCGAGGGAAACAGCAGCTGGGGCTATAATCCATCAATGTATTTTGCAGTTGATAAATATTACGGTCCGGCCGATGACCTGAAGGAACTGATTGACTCCTGCCATAACCGTGGTATAGCGGTGATCATGGATATTGTCCTCAACCATGCATACGGCACCAACCCGCTTGTAAGGATGTACTGGAACAGCAGCACCGGTCAGCCTGCCTCCAACAACCCGTGGTTTAACGTCACATCTCCGAACACCGCTTTCAGCTGGGGTTATGACTTCAATCATGCGAGCGCCCGTACACAGGCATTCGCCGACAGTGTCTGCCGTTACTGGATAGAGGAGTTCAGGGTGGATGGGTTCAGGTTTGACTTCACAAAAGGATTCACAAACACCTCCGGTGACGGCTGGGCTTACGATGCATCGCGGATAGCCATTCTGAACCGGCTGGGTAACAGGATCCGTTCGTACAAGCCTGACGCAATCCTGATCCTGGAACACTTCGCTGCCAATAACGAGGAGAGGGAGCTAGCCGCCAACGGATTCCTGCTGTGGGGCAGTACGAAGGAACGTTACCAGGCAGCTTCAACAAGCCTCATTAACAGGAATATGATCATTGCTCCGGATGCTTCATGGGTAAGTCGCGGCTGGACTGTACCCGGGCTTGTCGATTATATGGAGAGCCACGATGAGGAGAGGATAATGTTCCTTAACACAAGGGATGGTGAGGCGGTCGGAGGATACAATATCAGGGAATCAAACACGGCTCTCAGGAGGATTGAACTTACAGCAGCCTTCTTTATGACTATCCCCGGTCCGAAGATGCTGTGGCAGTTCCAGGAAGTGGGTTATGACTATTCGAGGGATTACCTTAATGACCGGCTTGGACCAAAACCCATCAGATGGGATTATTACAATATAGCTTCGAGGAAGAAACTGTACGACATCTTCTCGGCTCTGGCCGGACTTAAGAAGAGCTATTCTGCATTTTCGTCAGGCGACTTCAGCATCTTTGAGTCGGGGGAGACAAAGAGACTGAATATCCGGCATACCGATATGGATGTTGTTGTGCTGGGTAATTTTGACATCTTCCCGCGGACAATTGATCCGGATTTCACCGTAACCGGATCATGGTATGAGTTCTTCAGCGGCGCGGTAAAGACTGTAAGCGCTGAAAATCAGAACACAGCGGTATCTCTTCAGCCGGGAGAATACAGGATATATACCTCAAAGCAGGTTGAGAGGCCGTCATTCCTGACAGACATTGAGGATCTTCCCGGTATTGAAAAGCCTGAAGCGGCTCATTTTGAAATATATCCCAATCCGTTTGCTGATATTGTCAGAATAAAGTTCAATGAAAATTACGTACCCGGCCCTCACAGGATAGAGCTTTTCTCCGCCGACGGTACCGGTATACGGGCTGTTGAGGTTCCGGAAGGCATTAATGAGCTTACCCTTGAAGGAAGCAGCCTTCCCGGAGGTATGTATTTCGTAAGGGTCACCTCAGGCAGGTTGTCCGCGGTAAAAAAGGTTATCAGGTATTAGGTCCGGCTTTCTGCTATTTAACAAGTACCATATAATCCCATGGTTCCATTTTCATCTTCCGGCCCCGGGCTATCTCAACACCGGCTTCGGTGAAGATATCCGTCCAGGTACCGGAAACGACGGCATCCTTCAGCGCAACTTTCACCGGCTTTTTGCTCATATTCAGGATTGTAAGCACCTCATTGTTACCCTTCGCCCTTCTGAAGGCAATAACATTCTTCCGGTTGGTTTTAAGCACTTCATATGAGCCGCCCTCAGAGCCATGACGAAGCGCAGGATGGGAGGTCCGGAGATGAACAAGTTTTGTATAGAAGGGAAGAAGTTCGGTTTCTTTCCAGACTATCGGATCGCGTTTGAAGAATTCCAGACGCTTGTCAAGGTCAGCTTCCTGGCCGTTGTAGAGCAGTGGAACACCGGGGATTGTGAACAGGTAAGCTGCAAAAGCCTTCTGTGCGTCACCCATCTTCTCGTCGATGGTACCGTTCCATGAGTTTTCATCGTGGTTGGTCATGAAGCGGAGTCGGTATGATTCCGGATCATACCTTAGCATCTCATACTGCATCATTGTATCGAGAGCTGAAGGTCTGCGTTGCCCTCCTGCCACGGCGTTCATCAGATGATGATGGGCCCAGGCGTAGTTCATGTCAAAGGCGCGCTCCAGGAGGTATGAATGGGCCTCATCTTCGGCAAGCATTAGCACCGGCTTAATTGCATTGAGTTCAGAGGAGGCCCTGAACCAGAATTCCTCGGGAACCAGTCCGGGGAAATCACAGCGATAGCCGTCAATTCCTGCCTCTTCAACCCAGTACCTCATGGCACCGGCCATGTAATCCCATAACGAATCGGCGCTGTAATCGAACTGGATCACATCGGTCCAGTCGAAGGGCGACACGAAATTGCCCAGCGAATCCTTTGCGTACCATTCGGGGAACTCAGTGGCCAGGGGATTATCCCAGGCGGAATGGTTTCCCACCCAGTCGAGGATAACGTGAAAGCCCATCTCATGAGCCTTTGCCACCAGCGCTTTAAATTCTTCAAATGTACCGAACTCGGGATTGACACCCATGTAATCCTTAATTGAGTAATAGCTTCCAAGTTCGCCCTTGTGGTTCAGTTCACCGATTGGATATATAGGCATGAACCATAGCACGTTGACCCCCAGATCCTTCAGGCGGGGCAGTGCACCGTCGACTCCGGCGAAGGTGCCTTCTTCTGAGAACTGTCTGACGTTGATCTCATAGAGTACCATGTTTCGGGTCCAGTCAGCATGGACGACCGATGTCTTAAGCGGTTCGGCGACGACCGGCCTTCTGGGGCGGCATGCAGCAACAAGTATGATTACGCCGATAAACAGCAGGATGATTTTAAAAATGTGCTCTTTCATTATAATCAGGTTATTTTAGTTCAATTATCATTGCAGATGCAGGAGGTATGCTGAACGATTCCAGATCCTCTGTCTTCTTCCCGGAAATGATGTCAATGCCTCCGGTAAATGCCGCAAGTGATTCGGAGTAATTTTCACCTTTGATGATTTTGCTCTCTTTTTCGTTACTGTTGATTATCACCATCACGCTCTCCTTTTCATTATACCTGAAATAAACGTACACGCCGTCGTTCGGGATGTAGTGTTTCAGCCTTCCTGTATGAATGACCTCCTTCGTTTTCCTCCAGTTCAGGATATGCCTTGTAAAGTCGAGCGCTTCCTTTTCATTTGCTTCCAGACCGCTGCCTGTGATGACACTTTTGCTGTCTCCCGGCCATCCTCCCGGAAAGTCTTCCCTGAGCCATCCGTCGCCCTTGCTCTTGTCTCCTTCCATCACAATCTCCGTGCCGTAGTAGAGTTGAGGGATGCCCCTGGTTGTCATTATGAAACTCAGGGCCATCTTGTATGCATTAAGGTTCTTCCCTGTCTGGGTGTAAATCCTGGTCATGTCGTGATTGTCGAGGAAAATTACATTCCTGAAGGGTTCGGGGTAAAGAAAGTCCTGTGAGAGCACATTATAAATCTTTGACAATCCGTCGGTAGGATTGGTTTTTCCCTCAAAGGCCCTGTGTGCTGCAAAACAAACCGGGAAATCGGTTACGGAAGGGAGATATGATCTGTATCCGTCGCTGTTTTCCTTGTTAAGAGCCCAGTATGAGATCTGCGAAGGATCGTCATACCACACCTCACCGACAATGAAGAAGCCCGGGAACTCTTCGCCGACCCTTCTGGCCCATCGTGCCATCATATCTGGCTGGGGATAGGGGTAGGTGTCCATCCTGATTCCGTCGAGGTCGCTGAAGGCTATCCACCACAGGCTTGTCTGGATGAGATAGGTCTCGACAAGAGGATTGCTCTGGTTCAGATCGGGCATCGTCACATCGAACCAGCCCTTTTCCATAAGCATCTTATCGCGCTCCGAAGTATAGGGATCAAGGTAGGTGGAAGCACGGTAATTTGTGCGTGTGAATTCTTCGAACTGATGTATCCAGTCCTTCGACGGTAAATCCTTCATCCACCAGTGAAATGATCCTATGTGATTGAATATCATATCCATGACTACTTTCATTCCACGTTTGTGGGCTTCGGTTACCAAGTCCCTGAACTCGTCGTTTGATCCGTAGCGCGGATCGGCCCTGTAGAAATCGGTGGTTGAATAACCGTGATAGGAGGAGTGCAGCTGGTTGTTCTCGAGGAAGGGATTGAGCCATATTCCAGTCACTCCCAGACCATTCAGATAATCCAGATGATTGATTATTCCCTTCAGGTCTCCGCCATGACGTCCGCCGGGATCGCTGCGGTTGAGCTGTTCGGTCATACCGGGCAGGTTGTCATTTGAAGTGTCGCCGTTTGCGAAACGGTCGGGCATCAGCAGGTAAATCACATCGGAGCAGTCGAATCCCCTTGCCGGCCCTTCGGGTCTGGCGAGGAGAGGATAGTTGTGCACTATCTTTTTCTTTCCCCGGGTGAATGTAAGTGTCATTGTTCCGGGCGCAGCCTTATCCAAAATGCTGAGATTCACGAAGAGGTAATTGGGGTTTTCGGTGCGAACCAGAGTCTGTATCTCCACTCCGGGGTAATCGGTCTTCACATCAAAGAAGCCGATTTCCTTTCCGTAAACCATAAGCTGAAGGGCATCATCATTCATGCCGGTAAACCATGAAGGAGGATCGACATGTTCAATTACCTGTGCTCCTGCCGGCAGCAGCGCCGCGAGCATCAGGAAAACGAGTGTCTGCAGATGTTTTTTCATTCTTTTCTGAATTTTTTTTCTTCCCCCGCCTGAAGCAGGACCTGTTCACCATAGACGGCAAGCGGAATTGATGAATGGGAGAGGTTGACCACATTTACAGCGGTGCCGTTGACCTCTACTCTCAGGGGATTGTTTCTGTACCTGATTATAAATGAATATGATTCCCAGGCGGCCGGTATTAACGGATTGAAGCAAACTCTTTCATTCCGGATTCTCATTCCGCCGAATCCCTGCACTATTGCCAGCCATGTTCCGGCCATGCTTGTAATATGCAGTCCGTCCTTTACCTCCTGATTGTAGTCGTCAAGATCAAGCCTGGCTGTACGAAGATAAAGGGTATAGGCTCTTTCAGAATCATGCAGTCTGGCAGCCAGCACTGAATGTATGCTGGCGGAGAGTGATGATTCGTGAACGCAGCGCGGCTCATAGAAGTCGAAATTGCGCCTGAGGGTGTCCTCATCGAACTCATCCTCGAAAAAGAAGAGACCCTGAAGCACGTCGGCCTGTTTGATAAAGACCGACCGGAGTATACGGTCCCACGACCAGTGCTGATTGAGGGGCCTCACGGCCGGGTCGAGGTCGCTCACAGTCATCTGAAACTTGTCCATGTATCCGTCCTGCTGAAGGAAGATGCCCAGGTCATGATGGTCCGGCAGATATATTTTGCCGATAATATCTTTCCAGTGACCAAGTTCGTCACGGGTGTCAAGGCGGGTAAGTGAAAGCAGGGAGTTATATTTCTCAACGAAGGATGATCTCATCCATTCAAGGGTGTCGCAGGTGTACCTGAGCGTCCATCGCGCCAGCAAGTTTGTATACCAGTTATTGTTGACGTTGTTTTCGTATTCATTCGGACCTGTGACGCCCAGGATGACATACATGTTTTTTTCCTGCGACCAGCTGCAGCGCTGCGCCCAGAAGCGGGAAAGGGCAATAAGCACCTCAAGTCCGTAATCCGCAAGGTAATCCTGATCACCTGTGTGCTTTACATAGTTATAAATGGCGTATGCAATGGCTCCGTTACGATGAATCTCCTCGAAGGTGATCTCCCATTCATTATGACATTCCTCGCCGTTCATGGTGACCATGGGGTAGAGTGCTGCCCCTCCGGTAAATCCCAGCTTGCCGGCATTTTCAATAGCTTTTCCGAGGTGTTTATACCTGTATAAAAGAAGGTTGCGTGCAACATGGGTGTCGGCAGTGCTTAAATAGAAGGGAAGGACGAAGGCTTCAGTGTCCCAGTATGTGCTGCCTCCGTATTTCTCACCTGTGAATCCCTTGGGACCTATGTTCAGCCGTGGATCCTCTCCTGTATAAGTCTGATTGAGCTGGAATATATTGAATCTTATTCCCTGCTGGGCGGCAATGTCGCCCCTGATTACAATGTCGCCATATTCCCATTTTTTCTCCCAGGCCTTGCGGTGAGCCTCAAGCATGGGGTCAAAGCCTTTTTCCGCAGCTCTGCCGGCTGAGGCCATAGCTCTTTCAGCAAGACCTTCAACGGGATGATTGAATGATGACAGGACGGCCACGTATTTTGTAACCGTAAAGATGTCCCCGTCAGAATATTCAGATGTGAAAGAACAGTGAACCTGTTTGTCTGTTGTGGTGATTTGTCTTGCGCCTGTGGCGGGTTTGCCGTTCAATGTAAAGTCATTTTCCATGGCGGTTGCCACCACAAAGGCTGTCTTTCGGGTCTGTGCCACAACCACTGCTCTCCTGCCATCCATGGTCGAGAAATGATTCTCCCAGAACTTCTCGTCGTAGTTGGCATCTTCATTGCATACGTCGGCGTTGAGCCAGGGGATCAGTTCCACCAGGCCGCTGCCGCCGGTTATACGGACCGAATAGCTTATGGCGGCCCTCTCGGGTTCGTTCATCGAGAGGAATCTTCTTGCACTTACTTCAACCAGTCTTCCCGATTGCATCACGACGCTGAAAGTCCGTGTAAGCAGACCCGCCTTCATATCCAGTTCCCTGCGGAAGCTCTTCAGGCTGCATTGGGCCAGGTCGAGCTCTTCACCGTCGATCCGTACTTTAATGCCTGTCCATGAGGGTGAGTTCGGCACCTTTGCGAAATATTCCGGATAGCCTACTTTCCACCATCCAACAACAGTCTTGTCGGGGTAGTAGACACCCGCCACATAGCTTCCCTGAAGGGTGTCGCCCGTATAAGTCTCTTCAAAATTAGCCCTCTGTCCCATCATGCCGTTACCCAGGGCAAATATGCTCTCCGAGTCACGGCTTCTCCCGGGCTCAAACCTCGTCTCGATGATATTCCACTCATCGGACTGGAAACGTGTATCAGTCATTTCGAATTATAGATTTCTCAGTTGGTTAACAGTAATATTTTTCAGGTCGGGGACAACCAGATCAGCTCTTCCAAGCAGTTCCGGCTTTCCCACTCCCACGCATTTCATTCCTCCGGCTATTGCCGCCTCTATCCCGGCCTGTGCGTCCTCAAACACCACGCACGACGAAGGACTCAGTTTCATTTCCTCCGCTCCCTTAAGAAACACCTCCGGATCGGGTTTGGCCCTTGTGATCTTATTTCCGTCGATAATCGCGTCGAACATGCTCCGGAGCCCTATGCCATCCAGTATTGTACCTGCATTTTTGCTTGCCGAACCGATAGCTGTAAGTATTCCCTCGCTGGAGAGAGCCTTCAGCAGTTCAATGCTGCCGGGAAGTATCTCGTCGGGTGTCATTCCGGTGATCAGCTTCACATACCAGCCGTTTTTGAGAGCTGCAAGCGCCTCCTTCTCCTTTTCGCCCATCCGGATGCCTCCCTTGCGAAGGAGAATCTCAAGCGATTTCATGCGGCTGACTCCCTTCAGCGCCTCATTGTCCTCTTCGGTGAATTCAAATCCAAGTTCAGCGGCAAGGCGCTTCCAGGCTATGAAGTGATACTTTGCCGTATCAACAATAACACCATCGAGGTCAAAGATGCATCCCTTCAACTCCATAATCACCTCCTGTCGTCAAGGTCCTTTACGAACTTCACACACAGTGCCGCAATTATCATGGAGATACCGCCCGACACCAGGGCCAGCATCGTATTTCCCGAGAAAAGGTGCTTGACCATGCTTCCGAGGATGCTTGCTGCAAGTATCTGCGGAATCACGATGAAGAAGTTGAAGATGCCCATGTAGATTCCCATCTTGTTATGGGGCAGTGAGCCTGTCAGTATTGCGTAGGGCATCGACAGAATGCTTGCCCATGCCAGGCCGATTCCCAGCATTGGTATGATTAACAATCCCGGTGTATTAATTAAACTGATTGATATCAGACTCAGCCCGCCAACAAGCAGACATACTGCGTGGGTTATCTTCCGTGAAGTTGCTTTGGCCAGCACCGGCAGCAGGAAGGCCACAAGTGCGGCAAAACCGTTATAGACGCCGAAGAGGACTCCCACCCAGTTAGCTCCCTCATTGTAGGCGAGCGAGGCAGTGTCTGAAGTTCCGTATATTTTTGAGGTTACCGCGGAGGTTGTGTATATCCAGAGAGAGAAGAGAGCAAACCATGTAAAGAACTGAACCACTGCAAGTTGTCCCATTGTCGATGGCATGCGCCTGAGGTCGGTGAGGATGCTGTTAAGACCGTTTCCGCCTTTCCCGTTCGACCTGAGAAGTCCTGCAATAATCTGAAGCAGTCCGAAGATGGAAATACCGCCGGTGACTACGTAAAGCTCCTTTTCGAGCTTCACCCTCGAGAGGATGAATGTAAGCACAAGGCCC
>JAVEXG010000061.1:0-18325 GCA_034004115.1 Bacteroidales bacterium
TGTCGCAGATTGCGCTCTTACTCCTGGGCGAAGGGAAAGCTTACTTCAACGGAAAACTGATGGACGGGGCCGATGCCATGAAGGAAGCAGGGATTAAGGTTCCCGGACTTCAGGCACGCGACGGTCTTGCCGCCATTAACGGATCGAACATGCTTACCGCGATGAGCGCCATCTGGCTTGTTGATGCAAACAACTGGCTTAAGCAGGCTGAAATAGCGGCTTCGATGACGCTCGAGGCCCTGAAAGCGAACATGAAGCCCTATACGCCACTTCTCCATGAGGTGAGGGGTTTCAAGGGAGCAGTAAGGAGCGCAAATGCTATCAATAAGTGCGTCACCGGAGGCGACCTTAAGGAAGGAAGGGTAAAATCAAAGGTCCAGGATGCCTATTCGATGAGATCAACCCCGCAGGTTATTGGTTCAGCCCACGACATGCTGGCCTATGCAAAATCGCAGGTTGAAATAGAACTTAACGGAGTCGGCGATAACCCCATTTTCTTCCCCGACAGGAACATCCAGATTTCCGGAGCAAATTTCCAGGGATCACCGGTATGCGTCCCGATGGATATGGCAGGAGCATGCATTACAATGGTTAGCGTGATGTCGGAAAGAAGGATGAACAGGCTCAACAACCAGGCCCTGAGCGTCGGCCTTCCCGACTTCCTCACAAAGGGCGCGGGAATGTTCTCGGGCATGATGCTCAGCCAGTACACGGCCGACACTCTCATTGTCGAACAAAGGATACTCTCGGTTCCCGCATCAATTCAGTCAATACCTGCAGCAGCCGACCAGGAGGACTTTGTATCAATGGGAATGAACACGTCAATAAAAAACAACCAGATCCTTGACTGTGCATACGGTATCCTCGGGATCGAATTCATGGCTGCAGCACAGGCTCTCGATTTCAGGAAGGAGGAGTACAAATTCGGAACCGGTGTCCAGAAAGCAAAGGATGTAATAAGAAAATATGTGGATTTCCTGGATATCGACAGACCATTATATCCCGATCACACAAGAATGAAGGAACTGGTGAAATCGTGCGAAATACTTCACGAAGTTGAGAAGGTCACGGGGCCCCTTGAATAAAAACAGATATATTTGTATAAATCAATCCAAACCATGAAGAAATATATGATGCTTTTGCTGATTGTTGCCGCCGGCTGCTCATCAAGAGAAACCGGTGACAAAAAAGGAGACAGCTCACTTCTTTCCATTGACGAAGTTGCTATCGCAGCGGCAATTGACAGTGTCAAAACAGTGATACCAGCCGTTGATGACCGGCTTCTTGAAAAGGGAGTTAGACATGCCGCTTCGTTGTGGAGGTCCGAAGACGGAACCGCTGCTGAATTCTCGGATTTTGTAAAAACCAGTTACATTGCCGATCCGGCAAAACGCAGGCAGGTATTCGTAAAAATCAGCAACTTCCTCGAATCGCTTTCGGGCAATTTCAATGAGGTGACACTCGACTTGAGGAAAAACCTCGATGAAGCCACCGGTGACATCGATGATGTAGACAGAATGTTCGGAACATACTCTCCGGGATCCCATCTGTCGGACGATTTCTATTCAAATAAAATCGCCTTCTACATTGCGCTCAATTTTCCTTACTACTCTCTTGAAGAAAAAGAGGCTTTGGGCCCTTCCTGGAGCCGTGAGGAATGGGCTATGGCACGGTTGGGCGACATGTTCGTTTCAAGGGTGCCTGCCGAAATCAGCCAGGCTGCCGGCATTGCAACAGGAAACGCCGAAATGTACATTGCCGAATACAACATCTGCATGGGTAAGCTCAGAACCGACGACGGCCGCCAGATATTTCCCGACGACATGGTTCTGCTGTCGCACTGGAATCTCAGGGATGAAATCAAATCCAACTATGCAGCCGGAGAAGAAGGCGCTGAGAAACAGGAAATGATTTATAAGGTGATGGAACGAATTGTAAGGCAGGAGATACCAAAGACAGTGATAAACAACCCGGAATATGAATGGGCTCCTTTCTCAAACAAGGTTACAAAGGGAGGAAACCCGTCAGAAGCCGAACCGGAACCCGACACCCGCTATGAGCATGTCCTGAATATATTCAAGGCACATAAGGCTGCCGATCCGTTTAATCCTGAGATGAACACTGCCATTCTCAGGAAATTCTCGGCCGAGATGGAAATCTCACAGGAAGAGATAGAGGCTCTTTTCGATTCATACCTGAGCTCACCTGAACTGGCAGAAATCGGAAAGATGATAAGTGAAAGACTCGGAAGGGATCTCAGGCCTTATGACATCTGGTATGACGGCTTCAAGGCCCGGAACAACTATCCCGAAGACAAGCTCACACAAAAAACTTCAGCGCTTTATCCCAGTCCGGCAGCCTTCAGGGAACAGATGCCGGTGATGCTTAAAAATCTCGGGTGGACACCGGAACGCTCAAAATACATCGCCGACAAGATTGTTGTCGATCCGGCCAGAGGCTCCGGGCATGCCTGGGGAGCTGCTATGAAGGGAGCCAGCTCCCATCTGCGGACCAGGGTATCTGAGAAGGGCATGGACTACAAGGGTTACAACATCGCCGTTCACGAGTTCGGGCACAATGTAGAACAGACTATTTCCCTCTACGACGTTGACTATTATACTTTGTCGGGTGTTCCGAATACTGCTGTGACAGAAGCTCTTGCGTTTGTCTTCCAGAAACGGGACCTAGATCTGCTCGGAATAAAAGCGAACGATCCGGAAAACGAAAAGATGGAGGTTCTGGATGCAGCCTGGTCGCTTGTTGAAATTATGGGTGTGGGAATGACAGAAATGCTTACATGGAAATGGCTTTACGAAAATCCCGAAGCAACTCCTGCCCAGCTGAAGGAAAAGACAATTGGCTTTGCAACCGAAACATGGAACAAGTACTTCGCTCCGATAACCGGAGTTAAGGATTCTCCGGTGCTGGCAATTTATTCTCACATGATAGAGGTTCCGCTCTACCTGCCCAACTATTCATACGGCCACATCGTGCAGTTCCAGATTGAGAAATACCTGAAAGACAAAAAGCTGGCGCCTGAAGTCGACCGTATGTTCTCACAGGGAAAACTCACTCCCCAGCAATGGATGATGGGAGCTGTAGGCTCAAAAATCTCGACTGAACCTATTCTTGCTTCCCTGAGAGAGGTACTGGAATAAAAGCAAAACATATGTCAAAAGGCCTCCCTGACAGTGATTTGTTAAATAGAAATAATCATAAAACCAGATAATATGAAAATCAAGATCGAAGACTATCCTACATTCAACAAGGAATGGGACAAGGATAAGACAAAGGACAAAACAAAGAAGATTCTCAAGAAGATCGGAGAGCTTCAGAACAAGATGTATGCGCAGAACAAGTTCAGCCTGCTCATAGTACTGCAGGGAACTGATGCTTCAGGCAAGGACGGGGTGACCAAAGGTCTGGTAAAATATTGTAATCCCCTCGGAGTGAAGATTCACAGCTTCAGGAAACCGACTGAAGATGAGTATGCACATGATTTCCTCTGGAGGGTTCACAATGCAACTCCCAGGAAAGGCGAAATGAAAATATTCATAAGGTCACATTATGAGGATATCCTCGTTCCCTCGGTTGAAAAATATATACCTGAGGACGTTATTGAGAGACGGTACAAGGTGATCAACGACTTTGAAAAACTTCTCGAGAACAATGGTACCATTATCCTGAAGTTCTTCATGAATGTTTCCATGGAAGCCCAGAAGGAACGCCTCATGGAGAGGATAGAACTCAAGGAGAAGCACTGGAAGCATAAGGACGGAGACTGGGATACCAGGGAAAAATGGGACAAGTATAAGGAGGTATATGAAAAGATACTTAACAACTGCAACATAATTCCATGGCATCTGGTGCCCTCCGATAAGAACTGGCAGAAAACCTATGCTGTTGCCGAGGCGGTTCTGAAAGCCCTTGAGGATCTCGACCTTAAATGGCCCGAGCTTGTTACTGAAAAATTCAAACCAAAAGCAAAAGAAAAATAACATGCTGAAAAAACTTCTCCTGATTTCAATTTCTTTTGCCACGCTCGCTGCAGCAGGGCAAAACGCCTATACTCCGACTCCCGAAAACCTTAAAGCCCGCGAATGGTTTCAGGATGCAAAATTCGGTATGTTCATCCACTGGGGTGTTTACAGCATACTGGGTGACGGAGAGTGGGTAATGAACAACCAGAAGATCGACAAACAAAGCTACCAGAAACTGCCGGCCTTCTTCAATCCCATCGGCTATAACCCTTCTGAATGGGTTGCTCTCGCAAAGGCCGCCGGAATGAAATATATAACTCTGACAAGCAAGCATCACGACGGGTTTGCAATGTGGGACTCCAAGCTGACCGACTGGGATATTGTTGACCGCACTCCTTATGGCAAGGATATAATTAAGATGCTTGCGGATGAGTGCAGGAAACAGGGAATCAAGCTCTTTTTCTATCATTCACAGCTCGACTGGTATCAGGAGGACTATTATCCGAGAGGCAACACGGGCAGCACGGCGGGAAGACCTGAGAAAGGCGACTGGTACAAATATCTCGATTACATGGACGGCCAGCTTACCGAACTCCTCACCAATTATGGCGAGATCGGGGGCATATGGTTCGACGGTCACTGGGACAAGAAAGATTCTGACTGGAGGCTTGACAAGACATATGGGCTTATCCACAAACTCCAGCCTGCCTGCCTTGTAGGCAGCAACCATCACCTTGCAACCTTTCCGGGTGAAGATTTTCAGATGTTCGAAAAGGATCTTCCCGGACAAAAGACCACGGGCTTCAATCCTGAACAGAAACCGGGCGAACTGCCGTACGAGACCTGCGAAACGATGAATAATTCGTGGGGATTCAACCTTCAGGACAAGAATTTCAAATCGACAAGGAATCTTATCCAGTATCTCGTTAAGACTGCCGGTTTCAATTCGAATTTTCTTCTGAATGTCGGACCCATGCCCGACGGCAGAATCCAGCCTGAATTCATAAACACTCTTAAGGAGCTGGGAGCCTGGATGGACAAAAACGGAGAAACCATTTATGGGACAAGAGGCGGCCCTGTAACCCCTCGTTCATGGGGTGTGACAACCCAGAAGGGGAACAAAGTCTTTGTGCATTTGCTGAATCCTGAAGACAATAACCTGCTCATTCCTGATTTTGGAAAGAAAGTAAAGAATATCACCTTCCATGGAACCGGGGCAAAGCTTAAATTCAAGCAGGATGCATTCGGTATCGCAATATCGGTTCCGGAAGTGAGCCTTGATGAGATCGACACAATTCTGGTAATGGAACTATAAACTTATGACTACAAAACAGAACCGCCGGAGCTTCATCGGCACCACTGCAAAAGGAATGGCCGCAGCAGGTCTTCTTACAGCTTCATCCTGTGCAGGCACAGGGAAACGACTGACGTCCGACCTGTTTATCCATCATGTATATTTCTGGCTTAAACAGCCGGTCACTCAGGAAATGAGGACCAAATTCGAGGCAGAGCTCAGAAAACTGGTGACTGTCGAGACAATTGTCGATTACCATCTCGGCGTTCCGGCTCCTACAGGCCGCGACGTGATTGATACAACCTATTCATACTCCCTGCTCACAATATTCAGGAACAAAGCTGACCAGGATATTTATCAAACCCACCCCACCCACCTGAAATTCATTGAAGAAAGCCAGGATCTGTGGGAGAAGGTTGTTGTTTATGACTCAATAGGTTTCTGAGAACCAGATACAATTCACGATTAAATGAAGCTTTACCCTGCAAGGCTTCATTAATTGAGAATTATCTCCAGAACCGGAATTTCAACCGGTGGTTTCAATACAGGCAGCTGCATGCTGATAGTACTGCTGTCGTCGCCGCTGCCGGTGCTGAATCGTATCTCGGAGGCATCATGAAGGAACTGGACATATTTGACCTTTCCTGCCATGTTCTCCATCCTCAGCGATCCCATGGGATATGAGAGCATGTGTACATACAGACGCCTGGTTGAAGGATTATAAGTCAGCAGGGTATGGGGCGGAGGAACGAAATCAGAAGGCGCCTCGGTGCAGTTGTAAACCGACCGGCTGTTGAATCTCATCCACTCTCCCATCGCACTGAGCCTCTCCTCAGCACGGTAATCAAAGGCTCCCCTTCCTGTAGGTCCGACGTTCAGGAGGAGGTTACCTCCCTTGCTTACCGATTCAATAAGCAGTTCGAGAAGCTGGGCCGGGCTCTTCCAGGTTGTTTCATCACGGTAATAACCCCACGATCCGGAAAAAGTCTGGCATGTCTCCCACGCAATTTTCTTTCCGTTTTCCTCGGGCCATTTCGTCACCTTACGCTGTTCGGGAGTTGTAAAATCCCATCCGCCCTCAACATCCTTGAGATCGAGGCGGTCGTCGACAATGATTCCGGGCTGAAGCGACCGGGCAAGCTTCAGTAGGTTTTCAGAATCCCAGTCCTGACGACCCTTCCCGTTCTTTCCGGGAAATGAAAAATCAAACCATATGATGCTTATCTCGCCATAATTTGTAAGCAGTTCCCTCACCTGGTTTTTCAGGTATTCCCTGTACTTATTCATATCCTTGCCCTTGTTGAGCCGTTCATAATCAGCATCATTCTCCTGGCGCTGTGGATGCCTGCTGTCGATTGTGTAATCGGGATGATGCCAGTCAATAAGAGAATAATAGAATCCGACCTTCAGACCTTCAGCCCTGAAAGCGTCGACAAATTCCCTTATTATGTCCCTTCCGAAAGGGGTGTTTGTCGACTTATAATCGGTGTATTTGGTGTCCCACAGGCAGAAGCCCTCGTGATGCTTGGCAGTCAGAACAACATATTTCATTCCGGCCTCCCTTGCCTCCCTTGCCCATTCTTTTGGGTTATAAAGATCGGGATCAAACATCTCAAAATACTTCTGATAGTCCTCCGTGGTGATCCTCTCACGGTTTTTCACCCATTCATGACGGGCAGGGAGGGCGTACAGACCCCAGTGAATGAACATGCCGAACCGTGCATCGGTCCACCACTTCATCCTTTGCATTTTCTGTGCCTCTGTTTCTTTCGGAAGCTGGGCGGGAGCAGTCACCGGAGTGATTATCATCAGGGCGGCGGCGGCGATGATTGTAAGGAGTTTGATTCTCATTGGTTATGTGGTTTGGTTTGTGATTCGAGGGAAACGGTGTGAGGTGTAAGGCGTGAGGTGTGAGGTATGAGGTGTGAGGCAAGCATCATCTTTCAAAGCCGGTCAGTAAGTATTTCAATAAGTTCGTCGTTTCCAAGCTTGACCGGATTGTTTTTCTGACCGGTGTTCCTGCATATTTCATCGAGGTGTTTCCGTTCAATACCATAGCGGCTGAGGCGGGGAAGGTTCAGTTCTTCGCTGAGGCTAACCATCCAGTCAATAAATCCGTCTGTGTAATAATCATCTGTTTTCCCTTCAACACCGGTAGTTATCTTTCCGAGTGAAGCATATTTTGCAAGGGCTTCCGTTCTGCCCTTCCCGGACCGGAGTTCCCTGACGATTATCCTGTTTGCCGGCGCCATCAGTGTTCCGCAGACCACTCCGTGAGGGATTTCAAACATTGCTCCCACTGATGAGGCAAATCCGTGAACAACCCCGAGTCCGGCATTTGCCAGGCAGATCCCCGAAACCAGGGCGGCAAATGACATTCCGCTTCTCGCAGCAATATCATCTCCCTGTTGATATGCCTTCGCCAGGGAACCTTTCAGCGCCTTAATCCCTTCCTTTGCAAGAGAATCGGTGAATTCACCGGACCGGTCGGACAGGAACGCTTCTGTAAGCTGGGTGAAGCAGTCCATACCGCTTGCCGCAGTGATTCCGGGAGAACAGCTTGTTGAAAGCACAGGATCAACAAGCGCTATGTCGGGAACAAAATTCGCATGACGAAGAGATCTTTTAAATCCATCCCTTCCGACTCTGCTGATCACTGCATTGCTTGTAGCTTCACTGCCGGTACCGGATGTTGTAGGAACAGCGACAAACGGGAGTTTGGTACCGGGATGCTCCATGGTTCCGACACCTTCCAGAAACTCCGCAACCGATTCTGTCATCCCGGCCATGGCTGAAATTGCCTTTCCTGCATCCATGACACTTCCGCCTCCTATCGCCACCACTGAATCAACCTGACCGTCAGAGGTCATACGAACTGCCAAATCAACATCATCTGGCGAGGGCTCACGCGATATTTCGATCCGTATGAAGCTGATACCGGCCTTGCTTAATGAATCGAGCAGCCCGGCGGCAGAAGCAGATTCCATGAACGAACGCCTGCCCGTCACCAGGATTATCCTTTTCCCGAATTTACCAGCCAGTCCCGGCAGAAGGTTCAACTTTCCCTCTCCGAAAAAGATCTCAGGCAGGCGGGTGAAATTGAAGGGCTTTACCATGCCGAGCTCTCCCGCGGTTCAATTACACCATATCTGACACCATAGCGCGTTTCCGCCATCATATCCTTCACAGTATCCCTCCACGCCAGGTAATGGCCTGTGGTTTTGTGAAATGCCACCGCTTCCTCCGATTCAAAAGCCTCGTAGATCATGAAACGGCAGGGATCATCGGCATTCTGAAGTAAGTCGAACCTGAGGTTGCCCTTCTCGTTTACAGTCCCCCTGTGATTGGGGATGGTTGCCTTTATGAAATCGTCAACCGATTCAGGCTTTACAATCACATGCACACAAGTTACAATCATAAGCAGGTTTTTCAGTAAAGTTACAAGTTCTGCTGTTTGCCGTATATGATCCGTTGGAATCTTTTTGTCACTCGGCGACCGCAATCTTCTTTTTCTCCTTGAAGAAGAAGATGAAACAGATCAGCACTGCCACGGCAATATAGGCCGGGACCAACCAGATGCTTCTCCACTGATAGGCGCCCGCAACAGTATAATGTGTTGTTACAAACCCCGAGAACCAGGTGCCGATGAACATTCCAAGGCCGTAGGTTACAAAGGTGAACAAGCCCTGTGCAGCATTCTTGATTCTTTCGTTTGATTTCTTCTCGGTGTACATGTAACCTGTTACAAAGAAGAAATCATAGCAAACCCCGTGAAGGATTATTCCCGCATAGAGCATCCATGCCCCGGTTCCCATATCGCCAAAGGCAAAGCAGATATATCGCAGTATCCATGCCGACATGCCTATGAGAATCATTTTTTTCACTCCTATTCTGTTGAAGAGCAATGGTATTGCGAGAATAAACAAAGCCTCGGAAATCTGACCCATCACCATCTTGCCAGCTGCATTCTGCATTCCTGCCTGATTAAGGAAAAGGTTCGCAAAGCCAAAATAGAATGAAAGAGGAATGCAGACGAATATTGCGGCAATGAAAAAGATAAGATAAGGCCTGTCCCTGAAAAGGACAAATGCATCAACCCCCATCAGCGATCTGGCAGTGGATGGGGCTTTAGCCTGGGGAGGAGTGTCAGGAAGGAAGAAGCTGAAGATACCGAGTCCGACCGATACCACCGCCGCCATGTAAAATGTTCCCGAAGTCTGCTCAACGCCGAGTATTGCTATCATGAAACCTGAGATAACCCACCCGATCGTGCCGAATACACGGATAACCGGAAACTGTTTTCCCGGATCGCTCATCTGCCTGAATGCAACACTGTTTGAAAGCGCTATTGTAGGCATATAGGCGAGTGAATACAGCATTATGACCCAGTAGAAAGGGCCATTCGCTGTAACCCTCGACGCAAGGAAGAGCAGCACCCCTCCCGCCAGATGAAGAATACCCATAACACGCTGGGCGGGAAAATACCTGTCGGCGATCATTCCGACGAAAAAAGGCGAGATCATTGTTGCAATGGCAAGGGCGCTGTAAGCTGCACCGATCTGAATGCCGGTTGAACCCAGGATGTTCGTCATAAAGGTTCCCATGGTAACATACCAGGAACCCCAGACATAATACTGAAGAAACATCATCAGACCTAGTACAATGCTGGTTTTCAGTTTCATAGCCAGATAAAATTAAAATATGAAAATAAAATTTCTGATTCAGGTTTGCCAGTCCATATTTAGCTCAAATATTTAAATTCCGCAACAACTTATCCGATTTTTATCTTTATTAACACAAATACACCCAATGGTGAATATCTTTTACTTATTTTTATGTCAAGATTAAACCTTAACCCGATAACGTATGAAAAACAATGGTGAAATGAAGAATGGCATTTCAAGAAGAAAATTTCTCGGGACATCAGCTGCTGCTGCTGCCCTTGCAGTGATACCTGTGGCGTATGGCTGCAAGACCAGGGCTGCTGCTGATGAAGTTCCTGCAGTATCCGACAAGCCGAATTCAAAATTCGGAGGCGTCCAGATAGGTGCAATTACCTACAGCTGGCGCAGCATGCCCTCAGGTATTGAAAATGTGATCAAGTATTGCAAAGAGGCCGGCATCAATTCAATCGAGCTGATGAGCACTGATCTCGAGCAGTATCTCGGAATACCCGAGAATCCCATGAGATCAATGTTTGGCGGCGGCGGACAGCGTCAGGCTCCTCCACCTCCTCCTCCCCCTCCGCCAGCCGGTACCAGGCCTGCAGCCCAGGCAGCTCCGGCTCAGGCTCAGAGACCTGCCGGCGGACAGCGTCCTCCCCTCACTGAAGAACAGCAGGCAGCTGTTGCCAAATACAATGAGGATGTTAAAAATTTCAGGATCAATGTCGATATGGCCAAGGTGGCAGCGGCTAAGAAGCTTTTCGACGATGAAGGAATTGGCATACACATAGTGAAGTTTTCACCTGCACGGTGGTCGGATGAGGAAATCGATTATGCATTCAAGGTGGCCAAGGCAATGGGTGCCAAGGGTGTCTGTGACGAGATCAGCGAGGAAGCAGTGAACAAGATGGGGCCAATTGCAGAAAAACACGGAATGTATGCCGTTTTCCACAACCACATGCAGTTCGCAACCGAAGGTTTCAGTTATGATCCTTTCCTTGCAGTTTCCCCTGCCGTGATGATGAACTTCGATACGGGTCATTTCTTCGGTTCAACCGGAATACATCCGAACACAATTATCGAAAAATACCACGACCGCCTCTTCAGCATTCATATGAAAGACAAAACCGGTCCCAATGCCGATCCTCCTAACACAAACCAGGTTTGGGGACAGGGTGAAGCACCAATTGCAGATGTTCTCCTTCTGCTTAAGAAAAACCAGTGGCCGATCTATGTCGACATCGAACTCGAATATGAGGTCAAACCCTGGTCAAATGCAGTTAAGGAAACCAGGACCTGCGTTCAGTACGCAAGGAATATTCTTATCTGATCCTTTCAGGGGGTTTTTTACAAACAATAATACTGAAACCCGGGAATCTATTTCCCGGGTTTTATTATTATTGACGGGTCAAGCTGGAAACGCCCTGATTCCTTTCCATATACAGACAGTCCGCCCCTGAATGAGCCGACTTCGTTTACCTGAATCCGGATCACCATCCTGCCTGTTTCGGCTGCCTTTCTTATGTCATTCCTGCTGATTGGAACCTTCACCAGATAACCATACGATCCGGCCTCATCCAGAAGCCATCTTTTACTCCTGTCCCTGCTTCCCCATGCCCATCCCGGCTCCTGGTTCATCCACGAGAGAATGCCCCTGTGATCAGCCGGATCATCCTCCAGCGTTACCCCGGTTGCTTTATTGCCAGATACAGTAATAATAGCTTTTGCAGTGTGAGGATTTGCATCAGTCTGGGGATAGCTGTTCTGACCGTAGCCCGGCGTTGTGCCCTTGTCGGTTACAACCGTCATTCCGATTCCTTCGGCAACTCCATCTTCAAGATATTTCTCCTGCGGATAGCGTGAAGCCAGCTCTGCTCTGAATTCCACCGATTCAATCCCTGCCGTGTCAGTACCTGCCGGCCATTTGAATTCATACTCAAAGTAACCTGAACCCATTCCCCACACTTTCCTTCCTTTCTGGGTTGCAAGATGCCTAATGCCCCATTCCGCCCCCGTAAACCCAGAAGCAGGAACTGATACGATTTTAACTCCTGGAGGATCAATCCCGTCGACAACAAAGGGCACAAAATTCCTTGCAAGCACGATGCCTGATCCATCCTTCAGGCTGGCAGAAAACACCATTACTGAACCCAGGGCAGGAAGCTTCAGTGTAACAGGGTCAAGACGAACATAATCAAAAGGTTCAGCTCTGGCAGGAACCTCGCCGGTAAGGGCGGTGAACTTTTCTCCCAGCCTGTCCCATCCGGTAAGGGTATATTCAACTTTCAGACCTGAAGGAATATTGTTCGTGACAGAGCTGACTCCAAGTGGCATGCGGATTGTCTCACCTCCCCTGTATCCTTTGAAGAAATCATCTCCGGCCACAATGTAAAGGTCGCCATGAAGGTCGTTCATTGTCATTCCGGGACACAACTCATCGAGTCCGAATTCCTTTTTACTGCGGTCGAAACGGTAATAACCGTTCCATTCATTTATTACATCATGAAATTCAGTGAAAAGGAAGCCTGCTATCTTCAGGCGTTTCCTGAATTCGTTCATCATTATGTGGTACTCCCAGGTAATGTCGATATCACCTGTGCTGCCGCTGTATCCCCACACCGCGCCACATTCGGAATTCATCATCGGCTCATCGCCCTGAACATTCTCACCAATAAAATTATAGTCGGATCCGGGAAAAGTCTTGCTTACAATCTCATCGAGCAGACCTGCCCACTGCCTGGCCGGATTGTATGAATGCCAGGTGTTAAGGTCTGTAATCACATGGTCGAGATTGCAGGGCGAATTGTCCTCGACAAGCCTTGTCGGATCAAGCGATTTTGCCCTGTGATACCACGATCTTACCCATTCCTGGGTCTCCGGAGTATACGATCTGCGTTTCGCCACCGAATCCGTGGAGAACAGGCCCCAGGTCTCGTTGAAGAGAACCCATGAGAAAACCGAGGGATGATTGTAATCCCTCAGAATCTCCTGCTCTGCTATGTATTCCCAGTTGGCCTTCGACTCAGGAGTGGGCTCACCCCAGAAGTTGGGAACATCTTCCATAATAAGAAGTCCGTATTTGTCGGCCCAGTAAAGCTTCCTTGGAATTTCAGCCTTTATGTGAATCCTTAAACCGTTCAATCCCAGATTCTTTGCCCTCATTATCTCATCCCTCATGAAAGCATCCGAAGGGAAGGTGTAAAAGCCCTCTGGATGATAGCTCTGATCGAGGCTCATCCTCAGATACAAGGGCTCGTTATTGAGAGCAACATACTTGAAATCCTTACCGGGAATTGTGACTGCAGATATCTTCCTCATGCCGAAATAAGTGCTGACAGAATCAGTTTCGCGGCCATTCACAAGGGAAGCTGTTACTTCATACAGATACGGGTCGTCGAGGCTCCACAACTTCATTTCGCTTACAGGTATCCTGAACCGGACGGTGGAATCACCGGTCTTGATTTCCGATTCGAACGACAGGCCGTTGCCCTTTCCTGAAAGCCTGAAAACAGTACCTTCAGGTGCGGGCGAGGATATGCTTACATCCGCCTTTACTTCAGCCTTGTCAATATCGGGAGTGAACCTGACTGATGAAATGTGAATGTCCTTTCTTGCTTCGAGATATACAGTCTGCCAGATCCCCTTTGCATTGCCGTAATACTGCTTGCCGGACGGACGGCTGTCGAGTTCCTCATCCTCAACCCTTACTACCAGCCGGTTATCTCCCCTCCTGGCGAAGGGTGATATATCGAACTCAAAAGGAAGGTACCCTCCTTTGTGCTCCCCGACAAATTCCCCGTTCATCCAGACACTGGTATGAAAGTCGCTGGCTCCAAATATAAGGTAGACCTTCTTCCCCTTCCAGTCGGCTGAGTTTCCTGTTTTGAAAGTCCTTGAATACCAGCCCACATTGACTTTCGGAAGCTCAATCCCGCTCATCGGACTGGCCCATGAAAACGGCACGAGTATCCTTGACGTAAACGATTCGGGCTTGTCCTGCCAGTTTTCCCTTTCTCCCGCATTCAGAGAATCGGGAGCAAACTGCCAGTAGCCGTTCAGGTTAAGCCACGGCAGCCTTTCGAAGTCAGGCCGCGGATGCTCCGCAAGGGGAATTTCTGTATCAGGAACATACTGTTCCGTGCTGCACGCGGTAATAAAAAAAACAAATGCTGAAAGGAGGAATATCTTCTTCATCGGTTAATAATTATTTATACAAAGGTGTATTTCATGTTATAACATTGTTATAACGGCGTTATAACAATGTTATAACGTTTTTATGCCATATCCCACTGTTCCCTGAGCAGTTTCAATGCTGCCGGAACAACAATATTTTTGTCGTTTTTGGTGCCGCACTCGAAGCTGACGTAATGCTTGTAGTTGATCATCTTAAGAGCCTTGAATCCAGTAATGTAATTATCTCCTTCGTCCTCTCCGGGCATCCTTCTGTTCTTGCGGCTTGCCACATGAACGTGATTGAGGTATTTCTGTCCCGAAATGAAGGCTCCCATGTCGTCGGTTTCCTCCCATGTCATGTGCCAGAAATCGCCCATGCAGGTAACGCCGGGAGAATCGACATCGCGGCAGATAGATGCGGCATCGGCAACCATGCGAAGGAACCATGCTTCCCTCCTGTTGAGCGGCTCGAGTATTACGGTTGTGTTGTTTTTGACTGCAAATTCACCAAGTTCCTTCAGTTGTTCAATCAGTATCTCCCTTGCCTCCACATATGGGAATGAAGGCTGCTGTCCGTTGAATCCGGGAACAAGGATCATACCGTACGATCCGAGAGCACCGGCTGCTGCAAGGATTTCTTTGGAGGAGTCCATGCAAAGCTTCCTGTCGGCTTCATTTGTGGCTATAAGCCATCCCTGGAACCCGGCACAGATAGCAGACACCTTAATCTGCCTGTTCTGGAGTGCCTTCTGAATCTCGGTGACGCGGCTGGCGAGTTTTCCTCCTCCGATCTCAAGGCCATATACTCCGTTGGCTTCCATGAAATCGAGCTTTTCAGTCAGTGTCTGACCGGGAGCGACACTCTCCTGCAGGCCAAGATTCAGGTCAGGACCATTTTTTGCTTTCTTCTTCGGGGCTGCATCAGCAGCAAGTGATAATGCCGGAATTGTTCCCAGGGCCGCAAGGGCTCCGCCAACGCCGATTTTCTTCAGAAAATCACGGCGTGAATCATTATTTGCATTTGCCATATCAAAGTGTATTTTAAATTAATATTTCCGGAAAAGTTCAGGTTTATGACATAGCGCTAATTTAATGTATTTATTGATATCTTAGCTTCAAATAACACCTGACAACTAAACCGGTAACATATGAAGATAACAGCTTTACTTTCGGTTCTCCTGATGCTGCTTGCCCGTTCGTGTCCGCAGGAATCACCTGTGAGCAAGGATGGCGGGGCAGCTGGCATATCGGATGATTCGTTGATGACCCTGGTTCAAAAAAGGACCTTTCAATATTTCATGGATGGAGCGGAGCCGGTTTCCGGACTTGCCCGGGAACGTTTTCATGCCGACGGCGAATACCCTGAAAACGACATGAATGTTATCACATCAGGAGGATCGGGTTTCGGGGTGATGGCAATGCTTGTCGGCATCGAGAGAGGATTCATAACCAGGGAAGATGGTTTGGCCAGGCTGCGGAAAATTGCGGACTGGCTTGAGACTGCTGACCGTTTTCACGGAGCATGGCCTCACTGGATGTACGGCGAGACAGGCAAGGTAAAGCCCTTTTCACAAAAGGACAACGGAGCCGACCTTGTTGAAACAGCTTTTCTGGTTCAGGGACTACTGACTGTCAGGGAATATTTCAGGGATGGCAATGATGAGGAAAGAAGACTTGCGGAGGATATAGACAAGCTGTGGAGAGAGGTTGAATGGAACTGGTTCACAAAAGGCGGCGAAAACGTGATTTACTGGCACTGGTCGCCCGAATTCGGCTGGGATATGAACTTTGCAGTGGAAGGATACAATGAGTGCCTCATTCTCTATGTGCTGGCTGCGTCTTCCCCTACTTTCCCCGTAAGTCCGGAAGCCTATCATCAGGGCTGGGCAAGAAGCGGAGGTATCAATGGAGAGACAAGCAAGTATGGTTTAATACTTGAATTGAAGCATAACGGCGCTCCGGAGTATGGAGGGCCACTGTTCTGGTCGCACTATTCATTTCTCGGACTCGATCCGCGTAACCTGGTTGACAAGTATGCTGATTATATGGAGCATAACACGAACCATGCCCTCATCAACTGGAACTGGTGTGTGGAAAACCCTAAGAATTTCAAAGGGTATAACAAAGATTGCTGGGGTCTTACCGCCAGTTATTCAGTCAGGGGCTATGCAGCTCATGCCCCGGGTGCTTACGGCGATCTCGGAGTGATATCCCCCACGGCTGCTATTTCATCCATACCCTACACTCCGAAGCAATCGCTCGATGCAATGAGGTATTTCTACGATCATTACGGGGAAAAGCTGTTCGGACAATTTGGCTTCTATGATGCCTTCAGCGAACAGGATGAATGGTATCCGCAAAGGTATCTTGCCATCGATCAGGGTCCGGAAGTTGTAATGATAGAGAACTACAGGACAGGATTGCTGTGGAATCTGTTCATGGGCTGTCCGGAAATACAGCAGGGGCTCGGAAAACTGGGATTCTCATCCTGGTAAAGATCATGAAAAACAGGAAATTAGCCAGCAACCCTCTTTCGCTAAATCTTCAGAGGGCAAAGCCAGTAACCAGCAACTTTATTACTTAATACTTCAAAATGAAAAATGCAGCGGAATTTATTTTCCGGCCGTAAGGATTTTGTCCAAATTTGCAGCAAACTGACATTTAATGGAAGCACAAACAAAACCAGTATTCGTAACAGGAGGAACAGGACTTGTGGGAAGTCATCTGATTTACGCCCTTATCTCGCGGGGCGTGAATGTAAGGGCCATCCACCGCAAGTCGAGCAAAAGAGGTATAATAAACAGTCTGATAGGATATTACGGTGGTAACGAGGCTGAACTTCTCAGCCGCCTTGAATGGGTTGAGTCCGATATAAACGATCCAGGGCGGCTGTCCGGTGCCATGAAGGGATCGGATCTGGTTTATCACTGTGCGGCGGCTGTCTCGTTCGGGAATAAGGACAAGAATCTGGTGATTGACAACAATGTAAAGGGAACAGTCAATATTGTAAGGGCCTGTATGGAGAACAAAGTCAGGAAGCTTTGCCATGTCAGTTCAAATGCAGCGCTGGGAGCTTACGACGGGGAGCAGATGGTGAATGAGGATCACGGATGGGATGAAAAGGGTTACCGCTCTCCCTACGGCATCAGCAAGTATCTTTCAGAGAGGGAAGTATGGAAGGGCATGAGCGAGGGGCTGAATGCAGTTATAGTAAATCCCACACTAATCCTGGGTCCGGGTGACTGGAAGCGTGGATCCGTTTCATTCTTTTCAAAGATAGACGAAGGTTTGCCTTTCCGTACATGCGGAACAAACGGCTATGTTGACGTCAATGATGTTGTGAGGGCAATGATACTGCTTACAAACAGCGACATATCGGGAGAAAGGTTCATATTGAACTCCGGGAATCTCGATTACGGGCAGTTCTTTTCGATGATTGCAAAAAGTCTGAATATCAGGGGTCCTGTAATTGGAGTTCCGCGGGCTTTATCCTATCCGGCAATCCTGGTTGCCCGGGTGCTCGAGGTCATTACAGGCGGAAGATCGGCACTGACAAAGGAGATTGTAAAAGTAGCATGGTCGAAAATAACCTACGACAGCAGCAAGATAACAAGGCTTACGGGTTTTTCATTCACCCCGGTTGAAAAGACGGTGAACACCATTGCTAAAATCTATCTGAAGGAAAAAGGCAGAATAAGCAATTAAGCCGGAGGGATGACTAACTGGATGCGCCGGTATTCTGATCAGATACCAAGAGCTCTTTTCAGATCGTTGATCTGGCTGTCCCACAAATATATGGCATCTTCCTTTTCATCGGCTTCGGCGAAGTCTGTTATCATGAGTGCAAGATCGCCCGTGATATCATGGACGTTTATCCTGAATTCAAAATAATTTGTTTCCTTGTCTTCGGCATCGTCGGCCCAGTCAAAGCGGACACTTTTATTTTCGCGGACTGATGATATCATCGCCTTGTGTTCTGTTTTGCCCCAGTGAAATGTAAAGAGGGCGCCTTCGATTGTAACATCGTCTGCAAACCACTCGGCCAGACCCTCGGGTGTGCTCAGGCGTGAAAAAAGCACTTTTGGGGAACAGTTGAGAGTGTATTCCAGTTCATACTTGATTCTCATTGAAATAAAGTGGTTTGATAACTAATGCCATGCAATATAGCAAAAAATATCAAAATTCAAAACCATATTGGAATTTTGGCAATTCCT
>JAVEXG010000223.1:0-3839 GCA_034004115.1 Bacteroidales bacterium
TGAGCGTACTGCATAATATATCCCGCGAAGGTCTTAACCCGGAGGATTACAATCTTTCTGCAATAGAAAAACTGACTGATGAAATAATTTTGTCAGAAGAAGCTGAACCCGGAGATATTAAAAGGCTGGAGACACTTCTGACTGATGCCTTTTTGCTGCTATCGACGCACCTGGCCCTGGGGAAAACCGATGCAGTGACTATTGATCCTCAATGGAAGGCTTCGAGGAGGACTTTGACGATGGACCTGGCGAGTTTTACAGACAGCACTTTACTAAACAACTTGATAATTGAAAATCTGCAAAAGCTGACTCCTGCACATCGTGAATACAGTAACCTTAAGAAAGCTCTTGCTGAATATCACCTGATAGAAGAAAAAGGAGGTTGGGCGGGATTCAGTACTATTTTGCCTAAACTGGAGATGGGTATGTGTGAGCCTGATATTGCATTGCTAAGAAACAGGCTTGCCATAACCCAGGTGTATATTGAAAATGATACTATAAATAAAAACCTGTTTGATCAATCCCTGTATATGCAGGTTATGCTTTTTCAGCTGAGAAACGGGTTAACTGCCGATGGAGTAGTCGGTAAGGCTACTGTTGAGGCAATGAACATTTCCGTTGAGGAGAGGATTGCAACAATCGAGGCTAACCTTGAACGCTGGCGCTGGCTCAGTAACGATCTGGGTGAACGATACATCAAAGTTAACATAGCCAACTTTGACCTGCAGGTCTTAGAAAAAGACATCACCGTCTTCAGTACAGAGGCGATTGTCGGACTTACCAACAGAAAAACTCCGGTATTCAGTTCAGTAATGAAATACCTGGTTCTGAATCCCGACTGGACCGTCCCGCCTACCATATTGAATGATGATGTTATTCCGTCTGTAATAGAAAATCCGGGATACCTGGCGAAGAAAAATCTTAAGATATTACGGATTGACGGTACAGAAGTCGATCCTTTTTCCATCGACTGGATCAATATTGTTGCAACTGGTTTTCCTTACAGGGTTCACCAGGCACCCGGACCTGGAAATGCCCTCGGCCTGGTTAAATTTATTTTCCCGAATATATATAGTGTATACATCCATGATACTCCTAACCGTAACCTGTTTGGACGAACTGACCGCTTATTCAGCTCAGGCTGTATACGAGTCAATCATCCGATGGACCTGGTTGCCTGGCTGATGAAAGACAACCCTGACTGGACACCTGCACAGATAAAAAATGTTGTTGACCAGGGAAAGGAACAAATCGTGAATCTGGTCACACCTATCCAGGTCCACATTTTGTACCTTACAGCATGGGCCGGGGATGATGGGTTGGTTTATTTCAGAAGGGATATATACGACCGTGATCAACCTTTGCTGGTTGCTCTCAGGAAAGGTCCCCATGGACCTGATCAATAGTTTCCGGCTATTGACAATCCCGCGATGCTCTGATTTGATGATGGATTATCTGGTATTTCTTGAACAGAAATATGTCATGCCGTTAATGTCTGTAATGTCAACAACCCTTAGCTTGTGTTCACCAAGGATTCTTGAAACATTTTCTTTCGTCAGACTACTGTCAGTTTTGGAATCGAAATAATTAACCATGCTGTTAAAGAACCTTGTAGTCTGATAAAATGAAAAAACAGATCTGTTTCCTGTATCATTCTTGAAGTAGCCAATAAATATGGCTTCCTGAGGCAGGATCCGGCCTACATTTTCCAGAAAACTCCCAAGGCTTTTAATCTTATTCAGTTTTTTAAGGTTTACAAGTGTTCTGATGCTTTTCATATCATCAAGATCATAGTAGTAATGGTGAGATGCCGAAAGAGCCATCAGGTTTGTTTCTTTTTCAAGCTGAAGGAAGTGCAAATACTGAATGAGATCAGTACCTGCCTCAGAACGGATATTTTCCAATACGGGATTTATTCGGGATATTTCAGGTATAAGTACCTTCTTTAAGAGCTTTGGCCTGACGAAGTCAAGCAAAATCCCGGTTTTCCATAACATTAAAGTATTTTCCATAATTGTATTATTAAATCACCAGGTTAATAATTGTATTTCAGACATAATAGTGTGATTATTGACTAACTCCGACAAAGGTAGGACCTTTATCTATTATCATGTTACACAATTACATATATGAATTACATGATTCACACTTCCGGAGAATGTGACCAGGTGGGATAATATATTTTTTACTCTGATTTCTATCAGATAACAGAATCCGGTTTTACCCGATATATCTGATAACCTCAACCGGACAGCTTTCTGCAGCTTCCTTTATTTTTTCCTCATGAGCTGCATAGTCTGCATCTTCAATTACGGTGGCAACATCTTTCAGTTTAAATACTTCAGGAGAAATATCCTCGCACAAGCCACATGAAGTACAACCTTCTTCTATCCATATTTTACTGATACCCATGATTTTCAGATTTTACTTTTTATAATATTCCCGGACAAAATTTTGCATCTGGCTTTCCGTCATTTTACCTGAATTTGCCACATCAATTTTAATATCATCAAAAAGATGGTCCGTTCTTAACAGGTTTAATAATTCGCTTTTAGCATCCGTTGGTCCGAACAACACTACCTCCTGATACTTTTTAATAATCTGCCCAACCTTTTTATAATAACTCAATTGCAGGTGCCGCTCCTTTTTATTAATAAGTTTTTCACCTTTATACATATTGAACTCTGCCTCAGGATCTGATAATTCTGATACAACACTGCTTGTTTCGATTTTATCATTTACTATTTCCAGTAAAAAAGCTTTTGAATGATCCATCCAGATGCCCGACTGCTTAATATCTTTCATTTATTTGTTGTTGTCAGAAGTCAGTTCCACGAATGTCTTTTCAATTGAATCCATTTCCAGTTTAATGCCATAACTGAACGACTCCCAGTTGCCCGGGCTTTTATCGTAAATCTCAAGTCTTGCTTTTATGAAATTGATTTTCTCTCCCAGTATAGCAACCTTTTTCCTGTACACTGCATCAAAGAGTTCTGTGTTGTTTTCGATATTCCTTTTTAATTCAGCTATTTGTTTTTCATGACCATTGATTTTCAACTCAGACTCCTGTCTGAACGATATCCACTCTTCAGTTTCTTCCGGTTCCTGTGCAGTAATCAAAACCTCGTTAGTGTTCAGTATATTGGTCCTGACAGTTTTTTGCTTTTGAGCTGATGTCCGGTATCCTGTGAAGATTATTCCTGCTGTGAGAGGTATAGAAAGAGCCAGGATAAGTATTCTTTTTTTCATTGTTTAGGTTTAATTTTGAAACGATCTGTTGAGTAGTCTGAAAGCTTCATGTCAGCTGCAGGTCCCAAGTATAAGCCAGATGACAATGAATACTACAACTGTACCCAGACAGCCTCCGCCTAATTTCCAGGCTCCTATACCTGAAATCAGTCCTCTGAAGAGATTATTCATGTTTAATGTAATTTAGTATGATCCGATAAAGCTGCATTCCTTTATCAGTAACATCCTCATGCTTATATTGTTCAAATTTTCTTCCGGTTACTGATTATTCGAATGGGTAAGCCCGCGGGCTTTAATGTTTGGGATTTTATTATCAGATATTGATGTTTTTCAGATAGCTGAAAACTCCGAAAACATTCAGAAGCCAGACGATAACAACAATTACAGCAACGGTATTCAGGATACTTTTGATTTTCCTGTCCATCGGGATATAATTATTGATGAGGTATAGAATAACGCCTGCAACAATTAGTACAATGAGAATAGTCAATATTGGCATGATCTTGATTTATTGGTGTGCATCAAATTTAATCCTTGCACAGGCCGAAAGTGTTACATAACTGCGGGAAAAAGTTACATGATTCACACCT
>JAVEXG010000062.1:0-18268 GCA_034004115.1 Bacteroidales bacterium
ATATTAAACTTTCTGATAACCTGCATTTAACACTATTTAACAAGAAAAACCCTGTCCGCGTTCGGGCGGACAGGGTAGCCATGAAAAGAATGGAAAAATTGCTTTTTGGACAGTAAAAGCTTCTTTCTAAAGTAACCTACTTTAAGTATCCTTAATGCTTTCTTTTTTACGCTTATACCTTTACAATAAATTTGATCAGGTAATCAAAGTGTAAAATTACTTTTTTCTTTAAAATAAAGCAACAAAATTCCGATTCAATTGCAATTTTCGGGAATCCTCTTTTGAATAATGAGTTAACTTACCGCTCTGACTGTAACATTTGTGCTTTTTATTCGTCTTTATTCTGACCTTTAAGAACGTCTTTTATTCGTTTTTTACCTTTATTAATCCTGCAAACTACAATGAAATCAGTTTACACAATTGCTGCCTGCCTCATTTTTTTCGTAATTCCGCTTGGCGCTCAGGACGAATCAGCGAATAAGAGCTTTTCAAAATCCATCGCCGTCGGGCGCGATACAAAACTCGAGGTAATAAACAGGTACGGTGACATTAACATCTCGACCTGGGATAAGGACTCTGCGTATATCACTGCTGAAATCGAGGCTTATGCCCCCGACAGATCCAGGCTCGACAAACTGATAGCCGGTATAAATGTCAGTATAACCGGAACAGGATCACTGGTAAGGGCAGAGACCGTTTTCGAACGTGAAACAACAGTTCTACTGGAAAGCTTCAAGGAATTTACAGGAAAGTTAATCGACTACGAGTCAAGAGTCCAGATCAACTATTTCATCAACATACCGGATTATGTCGACATTAATATAAAAAACCAGTTTGGAGACATATCCGCTGAAGACAATACAGGAACAGTATCCATTGATCTTTCAAACGGTGATTTCAGGGCAAATTCTCTTAACCGTGTTTCAGTACTAAATCTGGATTTCGGCGACGCCGTGATTGGTTCTGTGAGGTCAGCAAAAATCATTACCTCTTTCTCCAAAATAAAGATTGACAGGAGTGATGAACTTGACCTTAGCAGCACTTCATCGAGATTTGATCTGGGTAAGGCAGGCATTGTTGAGATTGAATCCCGTAAAGACAAATTCTTCATCGGTGAAATTTCAACAATAACAGGAGTCTCCTGGTTCACCGATTACACCATGGAATACCTGGTGACTGCGGCCGACCTTGACCTGAAATTCGGAAGTTGTGACATTGAAAGGATAAATGGCAGGTTCGACAACATGGTTATCAAATCAACAAATGCCGACATAAAGGCTAATTTCGAACCCTCTGCCACTTATGAGTATGAAATAAGGCAGGTAAACGCATTTGTAGTCCTTCCCGAAAATAAAACCAGGGCTGAAAAAGAAACTGTAAACGAAAACAGGAAGGAATACCTGCTTACCGGTAAGATTGGTACAGGAACAGGAAAAAGCCGGCTGAAGATCGATGCCAGCAGGGGGAATGTCAATATCAGATAAACCGGTCGGTTAGCCGGTCAGGCTACTTTGCCTTAAACCTCGCCAGACCATCATCCAGCCACTTTTTGTATTCCTCAACGTCGAGGTTTGTGGGCATGGGCTGATTCAGCGGATTCCCGTCATGATCAACTATTACATAAAGCGGAAGGGCATTGGTCCTGAATCTGGAGATCTCAAGATCCTCATTGACCTTTCCTATAGTCTTTTTTACCTTGCCGTCAACGGTTGAAGTTATCCATTTGCTTTCCGGAAGTTCTGTCCTGTCATCGGCATAGAGTGCAATTATCACGAAATTATTCCTCAGCCTTTCCAGCACTGCAGGATCGGACCAGACCCTTGCTTCCATAACCTTACAGTTGGCACAGGCGTGGCCCTTGAAATCGATCAGGGCGGGTTTTCCCTGCTCACGGGCGCACTGCAACCCCTGTTCAAAGTCGAAATAGCCTGTAAGTCCAAGAGGCATATCGAAAATATCGTCGTAGAGAGGTTCTGAGCAAAGCTCACTGGAAAAGATGTTCATGGACTGAGGAACTGCAGGCACACTGCTTTCCGCCTGCATCCTGTTCAGGTTGAGTCCTGATGTCTGAGGAGAAGGCAGAAGCGATGAAAGGCCTTTAAGCGGAGCCCCGAAGAGTCCCGGAATCAGATAAACCACAAATGAAAAGACCGCGATTATGAGAAATATCCGGAAGGTTCCGATGTAAGGTATCTCGCTGTCGTGCCTGAATTTGATTTTTCCCATCAGATACAGCCCCATCAGGCTGAACAGGACTATCCAGATTGCAAGGTATATATCCCTCGAAAGAAGCCTGAATGAATAAACCGTGTCGATTGTCATCAGAAATTTAAGACTGAAGGCAAGCATAATGAAACCCAGCACTACCTTTACCGAGTTCAGCCATCCTCCAGACTTCGGCATCTTGCTCATTACAGAGGGGAACAGGGCAAAGATTGTGAAAGGAAGAGCAAATGCAAGACCAAATCCCAGCATACCGATTGTAGGCCTCAGTACATCACCTGAGGCGGCCTCAACAAGCAGGGCCCCAACTATCGGACCGGTACATGAAAATGATACTATAACCGTTGTCAATCCCATAAAAAAGGATGCAATAAGACCTCCCCTGTCAACCCGTGAATCGGCTCCTGAAACCCATTTGTTGGGCAGGACAATCTCGAAGGCCCCGAAGAATGAAACAGCAAAAACCACAAACAGGGCAAAAAACAGCAGGTTTGGTATCCAGTGAGTGCTGAGAGTGTTGGCAAATCCCGCACCGGCACTTGTGAGCGATACAATCACTCCAAGGAGCGAATAGATCAGAACAATTGAAAATCCGAAGATCAGCGCCTTGATTACCGATTTGGCCCTGTTCTCCGAACCCTGGGAGAAGAAAGCCACAGTCATCGGGATCATGGGGAAAACACAAGGAGTAAGAACTCCGGCGAATCCGGCCAGCAGGGAGATAAGAAAGAACTTGAGCAGGCTTCCTCCCTGCTTTTTGCCTTCAGTACCTTCAGATATTGTTACCGTATCATTCGCGGCAGCCTGTACTTTGGTTTCTCCGATACTTACCGAGAACTCAACATCTTTCGGAGGTGAACAGGTGGTATTGTTGCACGACATGAAATTAACCGTGCCCGAAACTGTAAAGGAAGGCTTCGCCGAGCTGACAAGCTGCCGGAACTCTGCCACATCGCTGAACGATTTTATCCTGAAGCCGAATGCTTCATCCATAAGCTCCTCGGGTTGAGTAACTTCAAATGTCTTCCCGTCGAGGGTAAAATCAGCCGGTTCATTGAATGAAAACGAGGTAGGAATCGGCCCACCCTCCGGAATATCCATAGCATAAATATGGGAGCCTTTTTCAATTTCAGCCGTGAATACAATTGCATAGGAGTTATCACCCGTCTTTTCATAGCCGAAAGTCCATGTCACCGGGTCATAGATCTGGGATATGGCTCCGTTAATTATGAAGAAGGAAAAAAGCAGTGCGGTAAAGTATCTTTTAAACATAGATATATCTGTTAATACTTTGTAAAAGTAATAAATCAGCACGATTAACAGAAAAGAGTGGGGTGTTGTTCGAAATTTTACTTGCTATGCCAGGTCAATTTCATTGCCTTCCCTGTCAAAGAAGTGGTATTCAAGCATGTGATATGAAGTAACCGCCTGGACTTTTATTATGATCCGGTATTTTATATCCCATTTCAGACAAAGCGGGATCGGCCCTTTCTTAAGATATGCGGCCACAAAGGGATGGACATTAAGTACAATGCTTCGGGTTTTTATCTTGTCAACCAGGGATGAAAGATCCTTCTCCAGGGTGTCGGAGAACAATATTGTTGGACGGATTTGTCCTGTTCCCTGGCATGCCGGACATTTTTCATCAGTCACAATGTTCATTTCGGGTCTGACCCTCTGCCTGGTTATCTGCATGAGGCCGAATTTTGAAAGGGGCAGAATATTGTGCTTGGTCCGGTCGCCGGCCATGATCTCCTTCATCTTGTCGAACAGAGCCTGTTTGTTTTCATTGGTCTGCAAATCGATGAAATCGATAACAATAATTCCTCCCATATCCCTTAATCTGAGCTGCCTGGCGATTTCCTTCGCAGCTTCCATATTGACTTCAAGTGCGTTGGTTTCCTGGTTATTCCCCGATCTCGCCCTGTTTCCGCTGTTAACATCAATAACATGGAGAGCTTCGGTATGCTCTATTATAAGATAGGCGCCGTGCTTGAATGAGACAGTCTTTCCGAACAGAGCCTTGATCTGCTTGTTGACTCCAAAATGATCGAAAATGGGTATCGAGCCGGTATAAAGCTTAACGATCTTTTCTTTTTCCGGGGCGATCTCCCTTATATAATTTCTGACCTCTTCAGCCAGTACATTATCGTTGATGTGAATACCGTTGAACGTCACATTCAACATATCCCTTATGATTGTTGATGTGCGGTTCATCTCCCCGATAAAGAGCCGTGGTGTCCTGGTTTCCTTTTTGACTGAGCCGAAAGCCGATTCCCACCTGTTAACCAGTTCCCTTAGTTCAGCATCGAGCACTGCCACCTTTTTCCCTTCAGCTACAGTTCTTACAATTACCCCGTAGTTTTTTGGCTTGATGCTCTGAACCAGTGTCTTGAGGCGGTTCTTTTCCTCGTTGCTTTCAATCTTCGATGAAATGGAAACCTTGTCAGTGAAGGGGATCAGGACCAGATTGCGGCCTGCGAGGGAAATCTCCGACGCCAGCCTCGGTCCTTTTGTGGATATGGGCTCCTTGGTTATCTGAACGAGTACGGTTTGCCCGGTGGTAAGAACATCGGTAATTTTACCGTCCTTGTCAATATCAGGCTCGCATTTGATTTTGTTGATGGGGGTAATACGCCCCTGGCGCTGTATGGCTGAAATGTAGTATTTGTGCTGGGTCCTGAACTGGGCTCCGAGATCAAGGTAATGAAGAAATGCATCTCTTTCGTAGCCTACATTTACAAACGCGGCATTAAGCCCCGGCATGATCTTCTTTACTTTTCCCAGGTAAATATCCCCCACAGAGAACTTAATGCTTCTCTTCTCCTTATTTAACTCTGTCAGCTGCTTATCTTCAAGCAACGCCAGCGAGACTTCGGATACACCAACATCAATAATCAACTCCTTGTTTACCACGTCTCTTACTAAACTCAGTCAATAATCCACAACAATACCCAACATACTGATACAATAAACCTAAAGATCGTCTGACCTTTAGGTTTAGTTATCTTTAAAAAGACTACCCGATCCCTTTATTTCTTCTTATGTCTGTTCTTCCGCAAGCGTTTTTTGCGCTTGTGGGTAGCCATCTTATGTCTTTTTCTCTTTTTTCCGCTTGGCATGGGAGATTATTTCTTAACGTGTGATTTAACTTTGGTGATAAACGATTTTGCCGGCTTGAAGGAAGGAATATTGTGAGCTGGGATTATGATAGTTGTATTCTTGGAGATATTCCTTGCTGTTTTCTTTGCTCTTTTCTTTACAATAAAGCTGCCAAATCCTCTCAGGTACACATTGTTACCGCTTACCATGGAATGCTTTATCGTATCCATAAAGGCCTCAACAGTTTTCTGAACTGTTACCTTCTCAATACCAGTGTTCTTGGCAATTTCATTAACGATGTCTGCTTTAGTCATTTTCGTGAAGTTTAAAATTCAACAAATTATTTTGAGTATACTTTTTTTTCAACCCTGCAAATATAAAAATATTATTTATTTATATTGAATTAGTTAAAGAATAATTTTTTTCCTGAAATAATAAAATTGCCTAAAATACAATGAAATAGAAAAACCAGCCGCTCAGGTTTCCCTCTTTCACAGTTGCCTGAAGGCTGATTGGCGGGCAAATTCCGGTCTGAGGTAAGGTGTTGAAAACATGTATATTCTGCATAAACCTTCACGCTGGTTCCGATAAGCTATTTTTTATTAACTTTACGTTCTGGATATTTCTGAAATTAAAACCATAACTATATGTCAATCAACAAGGTTATTTTAGTGGGAAACGTTGGCAAAGACCCTGTTGTCCGGTATTTCGACAAGGGAGCAGCAAAGGCAACATTCCCTCTGGCCACAAGTGAATCCTACACCAATCAGCAGGGAGAAACTATAACCACAACGGAATGGCACAATATAGTCCTCTGGCGTGCAATGGCCGAAGTAGCTGAAAAAACAGTCAAAAAGGGATCGCAGCTCTATATCGTCGGAAAAATCAAGACACGTTCATATGTCGATAAGGAGGGGAACAACAAATACATAACCGAGATCCTCGCCGACACCTTCCTGGTTCTGGATAAAAAGCCGGCTGCAGCAGGCGGCACCGGAACAAGCAATGACCCCGTCAGGAGTGAAACACCAGACAAGGATAACGACGTTCCTGAAGTGAACGATCCGGCTGCAGGTTACCAGGCATCCGGCGATGATGATCTCCCCTTCTAGTTGTCTGTTTTAAAGAATCTGGAATTGGAAGCGGATATTTCTTTTTCATCTGTCGCATTGTTAACGGGCATGGCCGCCGGTCATCTTGATATAAAGCTGATCGTTGGTTTTTTAATCCTGGCCCTTCTCCTTTTTTTATCGGCGCTAATGTCGGGATCTGAAGTGGCTTTCTTCTCGCTTCGTCCGGAAGACATCGAAAAACTCAGGTCAGACAAGTCCAGAAAGGCAGCAATGGTCCTGAAGCTTCACGACTCGCCCGACACTCTCCTAAGTACAATACTCGTTGCCAACAATACGGTGAACATAGCGGTTGTGCTTCTTGCAGCCTTTTTGAGTTCAATGCTTTTTGACTTCAGCGCTTACCCAGTTCTGGGTTTCATCATAGAAGTTGTAGTTATCACCTTCATCCTCCTGCTTTTCGGAGAGGTGATCCCAAAGGTGTTTGCTACCAGAAAACACCTGCCGATGTCTCTTTTCATGGCATACCCCCTGTCCTTTCTTTTAAAACTGTTCAGGCCCTTAACCGCTCTCCTTATCTTTTCCACTTCATTTGTGAAGAAAAGAGCAGGACACAGGCATGCAAACATAAGTATGGACGACCTGTCGGAAGCTCTTACCCTTGCCTCGGACGATATAAATGAGGATGAAAAAATCCTCAAGGGGATAGTCAATTTCGGGAACATAAATGTAAGCGAGATAATGTGCCCGAGAATCGATGTGACTGCCATTAATATAAAGGCAGGCTTTAACAAGGTAAAATCCACAATCATCGAATCAGGCTTTTCAAGGATCCCGGTATATGCAGGATCGTTCGACTCAGTAAAGGGCATCCTCTATGCCAAGGATATTCTTCCCTATATAAACAACCCCGACAGTTTCAAGTGGCAGTCACTGATGAGGCCCGTGCATTTCGTCCCCGAAACAAAGAAAATAAATGAACTCCTGAAGGAATTCCAGATAAGAAAGATACATATGGCGGTTGTTATCGACGAATACGGCGGTACTTCCGGGATCATAACTCTTGAGGATGTGCTGGAGGAGATTGTAGGTGAAATCACCGATGAGAGCGACGAGGATGAAACCATGTTCCGTAAAATAGATGAAACTACCTATGTTTTTGAAGGGAAAATACAGCTTAATGACTTTTTCAAGATAATCGACGTCGAAGGTGATCCTTTTGAGGATGTAAGGGGTGAATCCGAAACTCTTGCCGGACTTCTGCTTGAACTTACTGGTGAGATCCCCCAGAAGGGGCAGGTCGTCACATATAAAAACTTTAAGTTCAGGATCGAGTCTGCTGACAAGAGAAGGATAAAGGAGATTCGCGTTGAAATAACTGACGATTATGGGAAAACAAATAAAGAGTAGAACAGCTTTACTCTTGATTCTGACATTGCTGGCCGGCTTTGCAGGCTGCAGGAAGGCTCCTGTCCCGAAACCCCGGGGCTATTTCAGAATCGATCTCCCGGGTAAGGAATATGTCACCTTCAATAATCCGGCAGAATACTCAAACCTGCCGTTAACATTCGAATACCCCAGGTACGGAGTTATTTCGGATAAGATTGAAAACGCTCCGGAACCGGGCTGGTTCAATATTGAATTTCCAGCCTACAAGGCCAGTCTCCACCTTACATACAAGGATATTCACGGTGATCTTGAGGAGCTCGTCGAACAAACCTACACCATGAATGTCAAAAACCACATTACAAAAGCCGATGCAATTAATGAACAGGTAATAACTGATCCGGAAAAGCGGATTTTCGGGATCTTTTATGACCTCAGGGGCAATACGGCTACCGCAGTTCAGTTTTACGTAACTGACAGCACTGATCATTATCTCAGGGGATCACTCTATTTTGAATCAGAACCGAATGCCGATTCCCTGACACCGGTGATCGAATTCTTCAGGGAAGATGTTGTCCATCTGATTGAAACCCTGGAGTGGAAGAAGAAGTAAACTCTCTGACGACTGATGGGATGTATTTCTAAGCATTACCTGAATGAGTACACAATACTGGGTGTATGGAAAATTGAGGAGGACATCAACACCCTGCTCGGTATGGTCGATCTTGATACTATAGACAAAAAAAAATACAAGGGTTTTGCAAGCACATCGAGAAAACTTGAATTCCTCAGTGTCAGGGCCCTTCTGGCCGAACTGCTGGGCAAGGATGCAAGAATTGTTTACAACAAGAATAATAAACCTTTTCTCAGGGACGGTTCCCGCTTCATAAGCATTTCCCATTCAAACAAACTCACGGCAATACTGCTGAGTTCCAATGAGAAAGTAGGCATTGACCTTGAATACATGAGCACCAATATCGGCCGTATAGCATTCAAATTCATAAACAGGAAGGAGAGAATTACAAGGGATACCGACAAGCGCGTCTATCATCTTTACCTTCACTGGTGCGCCAAGGAAGCTCTTTACAAGATATGCGACAAGGAGGGAATAAGCATTAAGAAGAACATCACAATCGAACCTTTCGATGTTAAGGAATCAGGTGAGATCCAGGGCAGTGTAAAGACAAAAAAGATCAATGACTCATTCGACCTCTTCTATACGAGATATGACAATTACACAATAGTCTGGACCAAAAAGAATTATGATAAAGGATAATTTCCCCGGTAAAAAGAGCATTGCCCTTCTTCTCGATCCCGACAAGACGTCGGAGAAGGACCTGAAGAGGATACTTAAGATAGCATCCGGATCGGGAACAGACTATATTCTGGTTGGAGGAAGCCTTACTTTCAACAGTATAGATGATCTGATTGAATCCGTCAGAAGCCAGTGCAGCATTCCGATTGTCCTTTTCCCCGGAAACCTCCTCCAGCTGAGCCTGAAAGCTGATGCCATCCTTCTGCTTTCCCTCATCTCCGGAAGAAACCCCGAACTACTTATCGGGAATCACGTCATTGCAGCTCCTTTCCTGAGAAGCGTGAAGGAAAAGCTGATTTCAGTAGGTTATATCCTTGTGGGATGCGGGAAAAAAACCTCGGTTGAGTATATAAGCCAAACCGAAGCCATTCCGGCCGACAAAACCGACCTTGTTGTTGCCACGGCAATGGCCGGGGAGATGCTCGGCTTAAAAATGATATACCTCGAAGCAGGCAGTGGTGCGATGAACCCTGTTCCTCCGGAAATAATCACCGCCGTAAGGGAAAATGTAGCTGTTCCGATAGCCGTCGGAGGCGGAATAAAAACCCGTGTTGAAATAGCTGAAGCTTTCAGTGCCGGAGCCGACCTTGTAATTCTGGGCAACGGATGTGAGAAGAACCCCCGGCTGCTTGAGGAGGCGTGTGCCGAAAGAGATGCCGCAAGGCTATCTATCTGAAAAGTTCAGGTAAAGGCTCGCCGGTGCAGGCGTTGGGATATGGTATCCTGCACAACGATGAGAGCGTTGCTGCAACATCGGTCATATTCACCTTCCGCATAACCGTCGACCTGTTTACCGTCCAGCCATACCATATGAGCGGAACATGACAATCATACTCATAGGGTGAATTGTGGCCGGTAATGTGATCGTCATCAACCTCCACCCAGCCCGGATGCAGGGTGACGATGACATCGCCCGAACGCTGGGGACTGAAGTTGTTTATGATTCTCTTCAGATGACCATTCCCGAAATCATTTGCTTCAAACGCATAATACGGATAAGCTGATGCCACGCCTGTGAACTGTGTAAGGAACCGCGCCGTTTTCTTCTGGATATCCTCGATCGGCATCCGTGCATCCTCGATTAGAGTTCTGTTAAGAAAGATCTGGCGCTCCGAAAAACCTCTTACCCAGTCGCCCTCACCGTAAACTGCATTAAGATAACTCCTGAGTAGCTGAAGAGCCTGGTTTTGTTTGAAATAACCCGAAGGGATCCTGTTGTCGGCCATTACCGGAGGAACCTCTGCCACACCGTGCGCAGAAGTGAAATAGATAAGAACGTTCCGTTTACCCAGATTGTCATTTAAATAATTCATCAGAGTCTCAATGTTCCTGTCGAGCCTCAGAATCGCATCAGCTGTCTCCACCGACGAAGGACCGAACCTGTGTCCTATATAGTCGGTCGATGAATAGCAGATAGAAAGAAAATCGGTAGCATCATCCTTCCCCATCCCCTCCTGTTCAATCAGCTTTATCGCAAAATCAGTAGTCAGGGCATCGGCAAAGGGAGTTTCCCTCAGGAAGGCATAGTTGCGTACGGCATTTCTTCCCGACGTTGGTTTGCTAAGCTTGTTTATGTCATATGGAAAATAGTTCAGGCCGTTAAAGCCTTTCTCGAATTTGTTCGAATCAGGAAGGCAGGTCGAATAGGCGTCTGCTTCCTTCGAAAGCGTCCATGAAGAGTTCAGATAAGTCTCCTGGTGCTTCATTGCATTGAAATCGTTAACCCATGAAGGAAGTGCTTCCAGGTAATAAGTCGATGACATCCAGTCTCCCGTGGTATTGTCGTACCAGAAGGCCCCGTTAGCTGAATGACCTGCTGTAAGAATAGCCGCCTGCTCCTTTATCCCTACCGAAAAAACCTTCGATCGCTTACCTGTTGCAATCTTGAGCTCATCGGCAAATGTCGATGCGTTAAGATTTAAGGGTGAATGAAGACCCGACTCATAGCTGCCTCCGACAGGATTGACACTGATATCCTTTGTGCAGTAAACAAAATCATTCTTCAACGGAACGTACCAGTTATCCGATGTTATTCCATGATAGGCAGGTTCAGTGCCTGTTGCAACTGTCGAAAAACCAGGTGCCGACTGTGTCAGCATGTAATCGTACGCAGCGTTTCTGAAAAAAGTGCCCTCGTTGATCATTCTCTTGATTCCGTTTTCCGAAAACCTGTCCCTCAGCCTTTCAATCTGATCAAACCTCAGTTGTTCAACAACAATCCCGATAATCAAAGCCGGTTTATCCGGAGGAAGATAAGCCCCCTGGCCCGAAAGCCCAAGAAAACCGCACAATAAAACAAATACCGATATTACCTTCTTTCCTGTCATATCTCTTCTCCGCTTCATTTTGAAAACTCCAAAAATAGTCTTTTCATGATACGAAAGCAAAACAAGAGCCAAAACCACCGTTATAACAATGTTATAACATACTTTCCGGTTCCCGAAAGCCTCTTTGTCTTGCTTTTAAATACAATTATATATTCACCCGGCCCCAGCCCGCTTAAATCCAGCTTCATGGTTTCTCCCTGTGGCGCCACAATATCAAAATCGGAAAATAACTCCCCGGTGATTCCATATATTTTCACATTCAGTGATCCTGTGAGGCCTTCAGGTAAAATAACATTCACTTCACCATGTCCCGGGTTCGGATACAGGAATGGTGTAAGTATCTTCGTAGGGTCAGGCGGTTTCACCAGTGGAATCAATGCGATATCGATATCCGTCCTTTCACCCGGTATAACGTTTACATTTCGTATTATGGTATCCCTGAATCCACCGGCCGATATTTTCAGGTCGTAAATTCCGGGTGCGATGAGCCGGGTGAAAACACCCGATGCAGTGTCGCTGAGAACATGTGAATTATCCCTGTCGTGGGCTTCTATAACGATCGAAGCGGGCACGGGTTTGCCATCGTAAAAGCCGGTAATCCGGCCCCTGATCCCGAATAATGCATTTTCGAGATAGCCAAGAATCGACCGGTAGTTATATTCCCAGAGATCATCAAGTTCAGAAACGGGGGTAATATAATCCTCATCGAGTTCGACGGTGATTTCCCTGCCATAGAGGCTGTAAGTGACGTAATCCTGCCTTCCCCCGAAGATGGAGTACCATTCCCAGCCTCTTGTGACGCCATTGTCGAGATAATCCATATAACCCTGAGGGGCATGAAGATGAACGGTATCCGCCCATTCCCTGCTCACAGTGTAAAACCAGTCATCGTCGGCATGTTCGTAGGGCCAGCGGTCCCAGGGATAGTTAATGACCTCCTCCCCTGAATGGAAATTTGCCGACAGGACAAAACGGCGCCCCGACATAAATCTTATCATATCGATGGTCTCCTTCTGCAGCGTGACCTGCGGCGCTTCCGGATCAGGGAAGTTACGGTTCAGGTCATAGCCGGCAGCATTGAACCTGACCGGGGAACTTATTACATCGCCATTCCTGTAGGTCCCGTCGGGATTTGCAAGAGGATTTATCCAGATCTCAAGATTGTCAACAAGGTTCTTCACCCGGGCGTCGGTGGCATAATTCCGGAGAAGATAATCGGAAAGCCTGAGCATCATTATCATACCTCCTGTTTCGTCGCCATGGATAGTAGAGGAATAGAATACTTCAGGTTCTGACTCATCGGTCAGGCAGTTATCCGAGATCTTAAGTGCAAGTATTGTTTTTCCGTTTATTGATGTGCCTATTGTGTCGAGTCTGCATAATGCAGGATACAGTGAGGCAAATGAGCGCAATATAGAATCAAACTGGGACCAGGTGGGATATACATCCCATTCCATTGCCCGGGTCATGCTGACTGCATTCATCTCTCCCTTAATTGCCGGCTCCTCTTTTAACAGGTAACTTCGTCCTTCAGAAATGAAGATCCGGACTGTAAGGGGAGACAGGAGCAGACTAACCTCCTTATCATTTACTGATCGTATTGAATAACTGCGCGATAAGTTGAGGATGTCGTTAGTACCGCTTATTACTGTGACAACTTCAGCCTGTCCCCTTTCGGCGACAGCTTTCAGAAGCTTTGCATTATCCGATATGATTTGTGAATGGCTCCAGCCTGTCAGGAGTGAAAGTAAGACTATCGGTATCAGTGATTTCTTTGACATTCACAAGTTTAAACATTAAACCTGATATGCAGTATATCCCCGTCCCCGACAATATAGTTTTTCCCCTCAACATAGAATTTCCCGGCTTCCTTGCAGGCATGTTCCGAACCCAGGGTAACAAAATCGTGGTATTTCATCACCTCCGCCCTTATAAAACCACGTTCGAGGTCGCTGTGGATCACTCCGGACGCCTGGGGAGCCGTCATTCCCTTTTTAATTGTCCATGCCCTTATCTCCTTGGGTCCGACCGTGAAAAAGGTCTGGAGATTGAGCATCTTGTAAGCAGCCCTTACCATCTTGTCAACCCCCGGCTCATCGAGTCCGGCATCCTTCAGAAACTCCAGTCTGTCGGCCTCATCTTCAAGCTCGGCGATCTCGGCTTCAACGGCGCCTGCAATCACAATCACTTCTGCACCGGTTCCCTTAAGAGCTTCCCTTACCATCTCAACATATTTATTGCCTGAGACAACCGATTTTGCATCCACGTTGCAGACATACATAACGGGTTTCATTGTGAGCAGAAAAATGTCGTCGACATATTTCCTTTCTTCATCCTTGATTTCAAGAGTCCGTGCATTCTGAAAATTCCCGATGTGCTCCCTGTACCTTTCAAGCACCTCCACCCCCTGCCGGGCATCCTTATCACCGGTCTTTACAAGTCTTTCCAGACGCTGAAGCTTTTTTTCGACCGATTCCAGGTCCTTAACCTGCAGCTCAAAGTCGATGGTTTCCATATCCCTTACGGGATCAACAGAGCCATCTATATGAGGCAGGGCTTCATCGTCGAAGCATCTCAGTACATGGATCAGCGCGTCCGTGTTGCGGATGTCGCCGAGAAACTTGTTACCCACACCCTCCCCCTTATTTGAACCGCGGGTAAGTCCGGGTATATCAACGATCTCGACAGTTGTATGAACTATCTTTTCGGTAACCTGATGCTTTTCCAGTTCATACAGCCTCGGGTCGGGAACCTGTATAACTCCCATGTTCGACTTTGTGGCGCTGAAGGCAAATGCATTGGTCTCGCCTTTTGTGTTTGAGATACAATTGAAGATTGTTGTCTTGCCGGTATTTGTGATCCCTATTATGCCGCATTGGAGAGCCATCGGATATTATTTTATGTAACAGTTACAAATTTAAGGATAAAATTAAGCTGTCCGCAGAAACTCCAGCACTTCATCCACGCTCATCTTCTTCTGGTCTCCCGTCGACATTGTCTTCAGTGTTACCTGGTTGTTTTTAATTTCTTCCTCACCAGCCAGTATTATGAAAGGTATCTTCCTGGAATCGGCATACGACATCTGCTTTTTCAGCTTGGCAGCGTCGGGATAGACTTCGGCGCTTATCCCGTTCTCAATCAGACTGCTTCTTACCTTCAGGGCATATCCGGTTTCATACTCGCCGAAATTGACTATCATCACTTTTGTCTGTACCACATCCCTGGTACTGAACAGGTTCAGCTGGGTCATTACATCGTAGATCCTGTCGGCTCCGAACGACACTCCTACTCCAGAGACTCCATCCATGCCGAACACTCCCGTAAGGTTATCATAGCGCCCTCCTCCGCATATGCTTCCTATGCTTGCATCCCGGGACTTGACTTCAATGATGGCCCCGGTATAATAATTCAGCCCCCTGGCAAGTGTCAGGTCAAGTTCAGTTTCTGCAGTAAGGGTTGTACTCCCTATGTACGAAAACAGCTTTCTCATCTCCTCAATTCCCTTAAGTCCTGCCTCTGAAGAAGAAAGGACCGTTTCGAGCTCCGACAGCTTTTCCTCAGTGGTTCCCTTAAGCTTCAGAATGGGCTGCAGCCTGCCGATGGCAGCTGGTGATACACCCTTACCCTTAAGCTCTTCATTCACTGCATCTATCCCGATCTTTTCAAGTTTATCGATTGCAACCGTAATATCGGTGATCCTTCCCGATTCGCCGATTATCTCTGCGATGCCTGACAGAATCTTCCTGTTGTTGATTTTGATAACGATGGCTATCCCGAGATCCCTGAAAATATCATCGATGATCCTTATCAGCTCATACTCATTCAGCAGGGAATCGCTTCCGATTACATCAGCGTCGCATTGGGTGAATTCACGGTATCTTCCCTTCTGGGGCCGGTCGGCTCTCCAGACCGGTTGAATCTGGTATCTCTTGAACGGAAAGACTATTTCATCACGATGCTGAACCACGTAACGTGCGAATGGCACTGTGAGGTCGTACCTGAGTCCCCGTTCGCATATACTGGAGGATAGTTTATTTACCTCTCTGCCAAGAAGTTCCTCATCGCTGATACCCGAAAGAAAATCGCCTGAATTGAGAATCCTGAACAGGAGCTTGTCTCCCTCTTCTCCGTATTTTCCAAGAAGGGTCGACAGGTTTTCCATTGCAGGAGTCTCTATAGGCTGGTAACCGTAGTTCCTGAAAACCTTTTTGATTGTATCAAAAATGCTTTCCCGTTTCATCATCTCTTCCGGTGAAAAGTCGCGTGTTCCTTTTGGAATGGAGGGCTTCATTTTAATAAGATAAAAGTCAAAATTGAAAAGACAAAAGTAGGAATAAAAAGCAGAAGTCGTGCAGGCTTTGCACTTCGTAGCGTTCATTGAACACCGTAGCTTTCTTTGAGAACCGAAGCTTCAGCGAAGGGTCAAGCGAAGGTGTTAGCGAAGAAGTGTCGTGCCAGTTGTGCAAGTCGTTCAAGACCTGCAATACCTGCAAGACCTTTGTCAGTACTTCTCCGGAACGAAATTCTGTTCTGTGATGGGAGGCCTGACGTATGCTACATCATGGTTCAGGGGGGGAAGCTTGATGGGTTTCTGAGTAAGATCCTTGAATGGTATCATCGAAAGAAGGTGATCGATGCAGTTCAGCCTGGCCCTCCTCTTGTCGTCGGCCGGTACAACATACCAGGGCGACTGCCGTGTATCGGTATAGGAGAACATCTTGTCCTTGGCCATCGAATACTCAACCCATTTTTCGCGCGATTCCACATCCATCTGGCTTATCTTCCATCGTTTTGTGGGATCCTTGATCCGGTCCTGAAAACGGTTCTCCTGCTCCTTATCGCTAATTGAGAACCAGTATTTTATCACAATTATACCCGACCTTATCAGCATTCTTTCAAATTCGGGGCACGACCTGAGGAATTCCTCATACTCCTCATCGGTGCAGAAGCCCATGACCTTTTCAACGCCTGCCCTGTTGTACCAGCTTCTGTCGAACAGCACTATCTCCCCTCCCGAGGGAAGCTCGGAAACATACCTCTGAAAATACCACTGCGACTTCTCCTTTTCAGTGGGTACGCCCAGAGCAACTATTCTGCATATTCTTGGATTAAGACAGCCGGCAATTGTCTTTATTACTCCTCCCTTGCCCGCAGCATCGCGTCCTTCAAAAATGACAACCACCTTAAGCTTATTGGCTTTTACCCATTCCTGGAGCTTCACCAGTTCAATCTCCAGATCCCTGAGCTTCTTCAGGTACTCTGTACTGCCCATCTTATCACGTTTTTCAGCCTTGATGTCGTGATAAAGATCCCTTTTCCCGCTTACCCCGGTCCCGGGTTTCTTGTCTTTCTTTTCTTTTGTCATGTCGGCACAGGTTAATCAGATTAGAAATATACAACTTTCTGATCTGACAGCCTTCTTCCGGCAAAAAAATATTACTGAATGAAAGGGATGCTTATCGGGTATCTGAATTCTTCACCCTTTGAAGCTTTAACGCTTGCTATCACAGCACATATTACCTCCAGGAAACCCAGGAAAACAAGTATCGGAATCCCCACAATAATAAAAACCAGGGGAATGGCAAGGACCATATATAATAAGATTGAAAGCTGGAAATTCAGGGCCTGCTTTCCGTTAAAGTCGACCCACTGCGATTCATCCTTCCTCGAGAGCCAGCAGATCAGGGGGCCCAGGATACCTCCGAAGGGGAAAAAATATCCCGCAAATGAGGAAAGATGGCAGAGCATGGCCCAGTTCCTTTCGCTTTCCGACAATTCTCTTATCTCTTTCATGACAATTCTTTTACAAAAAGACGCTGTTATTCCGGTATTGCTGCATTTCAGGGCCTGACAAAACGCTTAAGGTCGGAAGGTAAAAGTCCGTTGGGATTATTATTGTCGATCTTGTGCTGATTATAGTAATACAAACCCGAATCGTCGGTTCCGAAAAGCATCTTGTAGCAGAATCCTGAAGCGGCATCCTCTCCTGGACCCACTTTGTGAAGGATCAGGGTATTAGGCGTTTTTTCGCGTATGGCTTTAACAATCTCATCTTCCGGGACAATCTCAAAATCGAATGGGTAGACTGCTTTAATTTTGTCGATTGTGCCAAGGTCGTCTGAAAGATCTGCTCCCGTTGCAAGTATCTTCCTGCTTTTGACGTCGGAAGTGAACCTGTTGTAATAACTTAGGAATCTTCTGCCTATCATGGTCGGATTTTCAGCTATCAGCCGGGCATGATTCTGCATGAACAGCAAAATTGCCCCCAGTTTATAACCGTACTCCAGGTTATCCTCACCGCCGGCCGAAAGGGGAATGGCGGAAATCTCAGGCATCCTGCCAAGTTCCGGTACAGCCTTCCCCTGGAGAAGATTGATAAAATTATACGACGATCCTGACTTGTCGTTGGAAGGCCGTGTCTCAGTTAGAATCAGGAAGGAAAAGGAAGGGTCATTCCGTTTTGAGTCAAAATCGCTCAGACTGATGAACTCGTAAGGCGTAACGGTCCAGTATTCTTGAACAGCCTGCCGGATGTAGGCATTGTATACATTGCCACCTTCGAGAACAACGCATGTCGTGGATGACATAAACTGTTTGATTTCGCTGCCTGAAGGAAAAGGGGCCTGCCCGGGCAGCAATCCATAGAAGGCTGTCAGCAGAACGGACAAAAAAAGTTTCTTCATTTAAAGTTCCTGGTTTGATGGAATATACAGAGGATTCCTTTCATTAAACTTGCGTATGTAAACAAACATAAGGTCTTTTCTCTTCTTTCTCGGCAGATTCATGTACTCCTCGTACAATCCTGTATCCTTCATAAGGAGAAGCTCTGTATTCTCAACATCATA
>JAVEXG010000224.1:0-3820 GCA_034004115.1 Bacteroidales bacterium
CCCAGTCTTCCGACAGAATCTGTTCTCCGTTCCATTCGCCATTATTCAAATACAACGATCCGAAACTTAGCATATCCCGTGGCCGCATTTTCAATCCCCCGTCCATCCTGATAATACCGTTTTTGTCGATATCCCACGTGTAGTCTGCAGCCTTCAGAAAGTCGAACAGATACTGCCTCGCAAAGCTGTCGGCTCTTAAACCCGAAACCTGTTCAATAATATGCCCGAGCATAAGCGAAAGACCGTTATTGTAGCAAAAATTTGTTCCGGGCCTAAATTGCTGATTCTTATTCAGAAGATAGCCGAAATAATCATCAGTCTTATACATATCCATGTCGTCATTTGACTCATTCAGCGTCAGTCCTTTCCAGTCCAGACCCGCAGACATGGTTAACAGGTGTTCCAAAGTGATGTCGTACTTTTCGGCAACCCACTTGCAATCATTCCGGTCGGTAAAGTATTTCCAGACCGGTTCGTCAATCGTCAGTTCAGGATACTTATCAATGGAAATCCCGACCAGTGCCGAGGTGAAGCTTTTTGTAACGGAATGAATACGATGCGGTCTGTCAGCCGAGTACCCATAGAAATATTCTTCAAGTACAAGCTTGTTAGCCTTCAGGATCAGCAAGCTATGGATATTGGGAATCTGTCCGTTAAGAATCTTGTCAACAAGGTCGTAAATCCGCACCGGGTCGATCCCGGCTTCTTCAAGTGTTCCGCACAAAACCGGATCAGTACACCCGGCTGGTTTACTGTAAGTGTATTTTAAAACCTGTTCTCCGTCAGGACCGGATCTGGGCACCCTGAAAACAGCATTCTGATAAATCGTTTTTCTGAAGATGAAGGGAACAGCTTGTTTATTCTTAATCAGTTTAACTCCCCTGATAACCGAATCACCAGGAAGAAGGACCCCGTCGTAGGTCTCCATGCCCCAGAATTTCTTAAAGTGGAGACTGTCATTTTTAAAATATGCCTGTTCACCGGGAATATCAAACCAATCTTCATCAGGTTCATCAATATTTATTGCCAGGCCATTCCCTGATTGTTTTATCTCCAGGTATTGTGCAGGATTAACAATGGAGTCAGCAAAACTTGCTTTCCAGTAACCTTCAATCACTGAGGTTTGATTTCCGCAGGAACAGAAAAAGGCTGCCGCTATGGCCAGCAAAGAATAAAACTTCATCCCGGATTTTTTATAAAGACAGGAAGACAGGAAAAGTGTTGCAGGAAAAACAGAAACAGAGGCGTTTTACACCTCTGTTTCCTTTTCAGGCAATCAATCTGATTTGTCAGATGATCTGCATTAATAGCCGGGGTTCTGCATAGCTGCTTTTTCGTCTGGAGTAAGAGCATTCCCTCCTTCATCGTAAATTGCATCGAGGAAAGTCTGAGGCAGCGGGCGCAGGTAATGCTTTTCCTGGAGATTTGCCACTGATCCCTCGTTGTAAGTTTTGGCGCGGTTTATAAGAGTTTTGGTACGCGCAAGGTCTTCCCAGCGGTAAAGCTCACCGTAGAGTTCGCGTGAGCGCTCGTTGAGCAGGAAGCACATCATCCTGTCATAATCTGAAGTATAGCCGAGTGTTGCTATAATGGCTTCGTCTACAGCCGGAAGGCTTGCCGGGGTGATCCCGGTGGTAATATCCGAAGCGGTTGTCGTTACAGCAATATCAAGCGATTCGTAGTATGAATTTGAAGGGCAGAACGAATTAATCAATACGCCGTTTGCATTAAGCGGTGCATTTGAATTGGTAAGAACAGCTGCGCCTCCATCCCTGTATGCAGACCTGTCTTCTCCATCTTTGAACTGTGCACGTGTACGGACAATATTCATTACCGCAATAGCTTCATCATATCTGTTCTGCCGAATAAGAGCCTCAGCCTTAATGAGATATGTCTCAGAGGCTCTTGCATAAATCCCATCGCGTCGGCCTGCAGTTGCAGCTACGGCGATTCGGGATCCGTCAAGCCATTTGCTGAGAGAAGGGAACCTGCTGACATTGACCGGTAAATTTAAGAAGCCGCTGCCATCGGCAAGGTAGCGTGGATACACATGCGGTGTGGGTTTGCCGGTAACAGGGTTATTGAAATAGACCCCGTTATGTGTACTTTTTACCTTGGGAGTTCCTCCGGGGGCAGCAGGATCGGTAAACCTGGTGTCGTCCGGCTTATTGATAATGTAGATTAATCCCAGGTCACCCTGTGCATAAGTTACCTCCGTGCCTGTATTCGGGTCTGTTCCGTTAAGAGTGGCCAGGTTTGAAATATTGTTAAGGTTGGCCTTAGTCTTAAAGCTTTTCCAGAAGCGGGAATCGTTTTCCAGGTCAAACACACTGTAGGCATATTCATTTGTCCTGCATCTCTGGTACTCACGTCCACCTGCTATATCGCGTACAAAACCGGTAAGTGTTTGATATACCGAAAGGAAAAGAAGATGGTTGTAGTTCCCGTTACCATTGGCATCGATGGTAGTTGTGCTGGAGAACTGTGCGGCAAAAATCACCTCAGGGAGTTTCTCGTTTGGTCCGTCAGGCCCGGTGAAAGCGAAAATATCTGAAAAATCCGTTGCAAGCGGGTGATTGGCGATAACCTCGTCGGTTAGTGTTACTATCTCTGCCAGGTCGGCTGTTTTGTAGGAAGAGTTCCAGTCGTCGTTTATTTCGGAACACCTGTAGAGGAGAGCTTTTGCCAGGAAGTGAGCTGCCACATCCTTGTACAGTTTTCCCTCTGCCGGTTCGGCAACAGGAAGCCCGGCATACGCTGTTCTGAAATCTGCAATGATCTGGTTAACGCAATCCTCTTTTGTTGCGCGTACAAAGTACCTTTCAACGCCAATTGATGGCTCCAGTTTCAGCACAACTGGTCCATACTGTTGTACAAGCCTGAAATATGACAGCGCGCGAAGAAATGATCCTTCGGCTTTATACAGCTTGTTTTTATCGGGATCAGTAATGGCTGCATCGACATTTGCAAGAAGCATGTTGGCATCGCTGACCGCCTTGTACATCATGTCCCATATCTCATAGGTTTTCGTAACATTACTGGTTGGAACATTAGGAACTATGGAACCCAGGTTGGAGTTATAATCGTTCCAGGTTTGCTGAGCCTGGTCGCCACCAACTATGAATTCGTCAGTACCGCACTGATTAGTCGAAACAGACTGTTCCCTGCTCATGAAAAAACTCCTGTAGTTGTTGTACAGGCCGTCGGCGAGGTCGGAAATCCCCTCGGGAGTTGCAAAATATTCGGTGTTTCTCTGTGTCTTCAGCTCTTCGTCAAGAAAATCCTCTGAGCATGAATTGATTACTGAAGCAACCAGGATAGCTACCGAAATCGTCATGAAGGTTTTTATAGACTTATTCATATCTTATAATTTTCATTTAATGGTTAAAAATCATTCCGGGCATATTCAGAATCCCACATTTACACCGAAAACCAGTCCGCGGTTATAATAGAGAGTGCCATATTCGGAATCCCTGAAGTTATTGTTCGACCACAGCATTCCTGCATTATTTATCTGTGCAAAGACCCTCAGGCTGTTTATTTTGACCCTGTTCAGCACGCTTGGTGGCAAGCTGTATCCCAGCGATATGTTCCTGATCTTGATCCAGGAATCATCTTTATAATAGGTAAAGGCATAAGTGTCGCCGCCTGCCTCGCTCATATAAGGTCTCTGGTATTCGGCATCGGTATTATCGGGCGTCCAGTAATCGAGATTGCGCTGGTCGCCATACATACCGGTAAGGCCCTCGCCTACGCCTGCCATATACTTGAGGCGTCCGGTAATGAAAGCTGACAGTTCAATGCCTTTATAATTGAAAGT
>JAVEXG010000225.1:0-3814 GCA_034004115.1 Bacteroidales bacterium
ACCCGATACGCTGACATTATGCTGATGTTGTGGAACAAAATCTTTTAACATCAGGTCGAACCAGTTATTATTCGGATGGAAGATCGGATCCTGTCCGTTCTTGTAATATGCTAAATCCTGTTCAGAAAAAGGGACAGCTACATTCGGGAAATCGTTTTTATTAGCCACATTCCGCCAGTATGCCCAATCGTGTGCATCAAGCAACTCTGGCAGGCGAATCGGGTTCTGCAAAGCAAAATTGGAAGTCACATTAATTTTAGGTTTCCCCTCCAACCCTGTTTTGGTATTGATGATGATTACCCCGTTGGCGCCCCGAACCCCGAACACAGCAGTAGCAGAAGCATCTTTAAGAATATTCACACTTTCAATCTCGTTCGGGTCGAGCGTATTCATTTCACGTTCCACGCCATCCACCAACACAAGTGGTTTAGTTGCATCGCCTCCTGCAAAAGTGGCGATCCCGCGAATGTAAATGTCGGCATTGTCTTTTCCCGGCTCACCCGAGCGCTGCACTGCAAACAGACCGGTCGAACGACCTGCCAAAGCACTGCTGACATTAGAAACCGGCGTACGCAACAACTCTTCACTTTTTATTGAACTTAGAGAGGCTGTTACCGACACTTTTTTCTGTGCTCCGTAACCTACCACCACAACTTCCTCCAGCTGTTGGTCATCAGTCAGCATTGTAATCCGGATAGGACTTCCCGCGGTCACATCGATTTCAACTGTTTTGTAGCCTACGTAAGTTAATACAAGCACTTCATTGTTTCGGGCTGCCGGCATCGAGAATTTCCCATCCAGATCAGTTATAGTCCCGACGGTTGTTCCTTTTTTTACGACATTGACACCCGGCAATGTCTCACCGCTTTGATCGACAACGACTCCCTGTAATGTTCTTTGTGTAGACTGAGCCTGTAAGATACCTGCAACGCCAAACAACAAAACAATCAGCAACAGTCTTGCAATCGTTCGTCTTTTTAAGTTTTTCGTGTTATTCATAATATGTTAATTAGTCACTTGATATTTTCGCACTAAAAATATACTTTTTTTTCTTATATCACAGTAGTTTAAATACAACCTTCTGCAGGTCTCTGTCTCCTGAAGAATTTCCGATCATCAACTGAAAATCTCCTGGTTCTGCGACATACTGCATGTTAATGTTGTAGAACATTAACTCTTTTTCGGTTATTTCAAATGTCATGGTTTTCTTCTCGCCCGGCTTTAAATACACCTTTTGATAAGCTTTCAGTTCTTTTACCGGCCGAACCACAGAACTGTATAAGTCCCGGACATACAACTGAACAACCTCACTGCCCGCAACATCTCCCGTATTTGTAACCTCAACGGAAGCCTTAATTCTTTCATTCAGTTTCATTTCAGTTGCTGATAGTCGTATCGGACTTATATCAAAAGTAGTATAACTCAACCCATAGCCAAACTCGTATAACGGAGTACTTTTCCCGGTAGCATATTTAAACCATTTACTGGTAAATTTATAGTTGTAATAAGTTTGAATCTGTCCGGCATGACGCGGAATAGTAATCGGCAGTTTACCTTCTGGATTGACGTCTCCGAAAATAATTTCGGCAACAGCCCGACCTCCCAGAGAACCCGGCTCCCATGCCTCGATCACTGCCGGGATATTATCGGCTATCCATTCGGTTGATAATGGACGACCATTAACCAAGACCACGACAACCGGAATACCGGTGGCATGTAGGGCTTCCACCAGCTCTTGCTGAAGTCCATACAGAGAAATGTCATAACGATCTGAGTTTTCGCCACAGGTTTTATCGTTCCAATAATAACGCATCGAATTTTCGCCTACAACCACGATGGCCAGATCACATCTTTCAGCTTGTTTTTTAGCTTCCTCAACCTGCTCCGGTTTCATTTTCCGGAGATTCCAGTTGAACGGATAAAACTCAAACTCAGCTTCAGGGGCTACTTTCCTTAATCCCTGGATAATCGTAGTCGTGTTGGCTTCCGGCTGGCGCAGAGCCCAGTCTCCCAAAATAGTCTGATTATCGGCATTGGGCCCTGTAACGAATATTTTCTGTTTTTTGCTTTTATCCAGTGGCAACAATTGATTGTCGTTTTTCAGCAGCACAATACTTTTACGAGCCATCTCCAGAGCAGTTTGCTGATGTTCAGGAGTAAATATCTTTTCAGCAACCTCATCTTCATTAATATATGGATTTTCAAACAAACCCAGTTTAAATTTAGCTTCTAGAATTTTGGACACAGCCTGGTCTATGCGTTTCGCACTCAGTTTCTTTGCCTTCACAGCAGCAACGATGCTTTCCGCAAATCCCGGTCCGTGCATGTGCATATCCAGGCCGGCAGCTACGCTCAGCTGATAAGCCTCATTGACTGTCGGCACAATTCGATGATAATCATGCATGCGTTCGACATCCATCCAATCGCTAACCACAAAGCCATTGAACTTCCATTGTTTCCGCAACACATCTGTCATGAGGTATTTACTGCCATGACAGGGAACTCCGTTTAATTCGTTATGCGCCATCATAAAAGTGAAAGCCCCGGCATCCAGACAGTCTTTGAAAGGCGGCATAAAGACTTCCCAAATGGTTCGGTCTGACACATCAGCAGGAGCCCCATTAATTCCGTTAATCGGCTGACTGCCTGCAATAAAATGTTTTGCACAGGCAATAACCTTATCGTAACCGGTAAAATCTTTCGTTTGAAAACCCCTTACGGTAGCGGCACCCATCTTACCCACAAGATAAGGATCCTCTCCAAAAGTTTCTCCTACCCTGCCCCATCTGGCATCCCGCGCAACTTCCACATTAGGCGTAAATGTCCAGTGCATGCCGGCAGCCCGCATTTCGATCGCAGTCTCTCTGGATGCTTTCTCAACCAGGCTTTCGTCAAATGTAGATGCCTGTCCGATTGGAGTGGGATAAATTGTTGCTCCATGATACAGACCGTTACCGTGAATGGCATCAATACCAATCAACACCGGAATTTTCAATCGTGACTGCAACGCCAGAGATTGCAGATAATTAGCTTCTTCATACGTTACAACGTGCAGAAAAGAACCAATCATTCCTTTCTTCGTCATTTCTTCTACTTCAGAAGAATGCAGATCAGGATAGAAACCTGTGGCATGGCTTTTCTTCATTTCTTCCACAGTCATTTCCTTTTCTGCTTTTTTCATGTGTTCCAAGCCGACAAACTGACTCATCTGGGCAACTTTTTCTTCCAGCGTCATCCGTTTCATCAAATCTTTTACACGTTTCTCAACAGGTTGTTTGGCATCCAGATACAACTGAGCTTTCGACTCCTGAATAAAAATCATATTCATACCGATTAACAACGCACCTAACAAAATCTTTTTCATGAACCTAAATCAAATAAGTGTTTTAATAGTTTTCTCTCCCACCACGTTTACAATCAACACATTTCCCCAGTCTGCACGCAAAGGCAGTGAAATGTGATTATCCGAATTGCTTGTTACCGCATATAATAATTCACCCCTGAGATTGTATAATTTAATATGAGCCTCCGGCTGAAAACCCAAAATAATCAGGCTACTGTCACGGACAAAAGCTCTTGCATCACTCTGTTTTTGAACCTCAACATCTGTTTGCTGACTGACAGATTTAACCCTGACCGACGGACGAAGAGAAGTATTCACATGCTCACGTGAAGCAAATTCAAATTGTGTTTCCGTATCAATATCCATCTGGAGACGGATTATCAACTGTGGGTTTTCAGCGATTACTGACAACAGGGAAGTAATATCAACCGTAAAAATCTGATTCTTAGCGTTGGCATTCACCGGTATCGC
>JAVEXG010000226.1:0-3802 GCA_034004115.1 Bacteroidales bacterium
TTGTATCAGTATCATATATAGGCATATAAAACGGATTTCAAGGTTTAAACAATAAATAAGAAATCATGACAGAGACATCAAAATCATTCGAAGCCGGCAGCATCTGGTCCGATCCGGAACCGGAAATCCCACAGTCTGCTATCAGGGAGACAATTGAAACCGAGGTGCTCATCTGCGGAGCGGGGAATGCAGGGCTGATGGCTGCAATCTCTGCAGCAAAGCTTGGAGCAAAGACCCTTGTAATTGAGAAGAACAGGAGGATCGGGTTTATCAAGCCCTATATGGGAGCTGTAGACACCAAAGCCCAGAAGGCGGTTGGGGATAAAGCCAGGATTGATAAGGAGGAGATCATCCAGGAGCTTGTTAATTATGGTATCAAATGCACTGAAAATAACCCTGTGTATCGTCCCGACTACAAGCCGTCGAAGTTTGCCGGATCAAACAAGGTGGATGAAAAGCTCATCCGGTTATGGGCGGAGGAGAGTGGTCCGGCATTTGATTTCCTGGCTGGGGAGCTGTCAGAGTATGGCATAAAGCATGTGTCTGAATATGATATCGCCGAAGGGCACCATGGGGGTTTTAAGGCTTATCCAACCCATACAAAACTGCTGGTGCCTCCTATCAAGGGGGGGCCTTTTGCGATAATCCATGCAGGCATATACGTACTGGAGAGGTTTTTCGAAAAGAAAACCAGGAGCCTGGGCGCAAAGATCATGTTCAACACCGCCATGGTCAAGCTCGTAAAGGAAGGGAACAGGGTGGTTGGTGTTATTGCCAGAAAAAATGACGGGAGCTATATCCGGATCAATGCCAGCAGAGGTGTGTTGCTGTGTACAGGCGGTTATGCAGCAAGGGAAGATATGGTTGCGAAGGTCAATCCCGAAGCAACAGCCATTTCATGCCTGAGGTTTGTGCAGCCCGGCAACTTTGGTGACGGCATCAGGGCAGGTTTGTGGGCAGGTGCGGCAAAGGACGATTATCCATCGGCAATGGTGTTCGACCGTGGAATCTCGAAACCCGGCGGCAGGTCGGATCTTCCTATCAGGCCGGGGGGCTCATTCGACTCATTCTTCTTCGGCAGCCAGCCCTTCATGAAGGTCAATATGGACGGGAAGCGGTACTGCAATGAGTCGGTTCCGTATGATGTCATCCTGAATCCGCTGCAGAACGAGAGGAACGGTGTGGCCTGCATGATCTGGGATTCGAATTACTGGAATCATGTCAAGAAATTCAATACAATAGGCTGCTCAAGGATGGTGCCAAGTAAAAGCAGGCCCAGGACTTATGAGGGTATGGGCCGGTTCATGAATTTCGGCATGTTAATGATGATGAGGATGAAGGGATACATCAAAAAGGCAAGGACAGTTGAGGGTCTGGCGAAGAAACTCAATTTACCTGCTGATGAGTTTAGACTGACTGTGGAGCGATATAACCAGATGGCGAAGCTTGGGGAGGATTACGATTACGGTAAAGCCTCAAAGGATATGCTTGCCCTGAATAAACCTCCGTATTACGGAGTTACATACGGAGGCTGGCTTCTGACAACCATGGATGGTTTGCGGATCAATGAAAACATACAGGTGGTTGACAGGAACGGCGCTGCCATTGAGGGGCTGTATGCTGCAGGTGATGTGGCCGGAGGTTTCTTTGCAAACAACTTCTATCCGGAGCTGGTTGTAGGTGTGGCTGTTGGCAAGTCAATGACCTTTGCCAGGCATGCGGTACTGCATATGACAGGTAATACCAATTAGATCCCTGGTTTTTCAGGAATTGAATTATATCACACGGAAAGTCTGGCCATTTAGTAATCGGCCAGCTGGAATCCTTATTGTCTGACATGCACTGTAGAAGACCAGGCTGACCCTTATCCGGTTCCCGGTTAAACAGTGATTATAACATTTCCCTTCTTATGTTGCTGTTCAACATAGGCATGTGCTTCTGCAATCTGAGCGAGGTCATACCGCCTGTCTATAACCGGTTTTATTTTCCCGGACTCAGCAAGCTCTTTCAGAAATGCCATATCTCCGTCCCCGCCTTTTGCCGTACCTTTTCTCACGGTGACATATTTCCCCTGTGGCTTGAGAATTTTTTTGCAGTCAGATAACGAAATCTTTCCCACCGCATCAAAAATGAGATCATATAATTCACCTTCCCTGTTGAAAGCTTCCTTCTTATAATCGATTACCTGACCGGCTCCAAGGGATTTAACCATTTCTACGTTCGGAGTACTGCAAACAGCGGTGACTTCAGTACCATAATACTTTGCAATTTGAACGGCATAACTCCCCACGCTGCCGGAGGCTCCATAAATCAGAACTTTTTGTCCACTCCGGATCTTTCCCTTATCTCTCAGAAAGAATAGTGCAGTAAGGGCTCCCACAGGGACAGCAGCTGCCTCTTCGAAAGTCATATTTACAGGTTTCAGGGCTATACTTCCCCGTTCCGGCATACATTTATACTCAGCATAAGTGCCAAATGTGAATCCGGTGGTGGCAAAGACCTGATCTCCTTTCTTAAACAGTTTAGCATCCTTACCCGTATCTGCGATCTCACCTGCCAGTTCAAACCCCAGGATTTTTATCTTTCCGGGTTTGAGCAGTCCATTGAAAATCCGGGCAAGAAACGGATCAGCTTTTCGCAGTCTCCAGTCTGCCGCTGTCACTGTTGTGGCATGGATTTTTATCAGAACCTCATCGTCCCGTGGGACCGGTTTTTCAATTTCAGTGAGTTTCAAAACTTCTGGTGGTCCGTACTTTTCGTACACCACGGCTTTCATTTTTTCCATTTTCTTTTATTTTTCCTGTGTCGGTCTGAATCCAATAAAGATTGCATATATCGTGATCGAAAGCTCCCATACTATCTCAATGGCTGTAAGAGCAAACAATCCGGCGCTCAACGGCTTAAGAACATCGAAGAGAACAAGTACGCCACCGGCAAAGGCCAGCGGTCCGCCAATAAGGCCAAGCAAGGCCATGCGCCGGGGGATGAGTCCCGACCGGTACATCAGGTATCCGAGCAGTATTCCGTTTCCGAATCCGGAGCCGAATTGCGGTCCAAGCAGAAAGGTCCAGTCATGAAATGCAAGAAATCCCTGGCCTGTCGTGGTGAGGGCAACGACGTCACCGCCAGGCTGGAAGCCGGCTCGTAATGTCACAATAGCCATCAGGCTGACGACACCTGAAAGAATCATTACCGACTCAACAGTTCGGGATGCGACGTAACCGAGTGCAGCGGATTCACTGACTTTTTTTACAACGGGGAAAATGACAACTGCGGTCGCGATGTTGCAGATTGCAGTCAGTATCTCAAATAGGGCACCCATCGAAGCACGCCTGTCGAACCCCTCGCCGAGAAGGTAGTTTGCGTCGTGAAGAACAGGATCATAGAAGAAGAGGGCCGGAATCGAGAACAGAAAAGTACCTGCGAAGAAAAGACCGAAGATCAACGAAGTTTTTCTCAGTGCGTTCATATGGTTTACTCCTATAGGTATAATTTAAATCACATTGGCAGGATATTGCAAGCGGAGGTTCCTGCTTCAGGTATTTCGGGAAAAATTGCCTGAATGCATTTCTAATAACAATTGAAGTAATGTTTTGTTTCTCAATATCAGGGATATGAATACCAAAAACTTGCTAAGCAGCCGCAGGCCCGGGCAGGGTGGTTTCACTCACACATTTCCTTCAGCTTCTCCAGTGCCTGTGGCCATGCTTCCCGGATATAATCGCTGAAATCTGCCGGCACATCGGTGTCAATACACAGCAATGTACTGTTGCCCAAAGGTTTAAGAGTGTAATTCTCAAGT
>JAVEXG010000063.1:0-17844 GCA_034004115.1 Bacteroidales bacterium
CTATGGGGGCTGAAGCCCCCCGGAAGGAAGGTGGGTTGTGTTCTCAGCCGTTGGCTGAAGCCAACGGTAAAATAAACCCTTTGTAAAGCAACCAGTAATAAATTAGAAAGTTGCAGCCAGTTTCTTCCTGTTACCGTCAGATTTATCTGACGGCAAGGAGATCCCCCTCGCTGCTGCCGGGACTTTAGTCCCTATGGATAAGCCAGATGGGGCTAAAGCCCTCCGGAAGGAAGGTGGGGTGTGCTCTCAGCGGTTGGCTGAAACCAACGGTAAATTAAATCCCTTAGAGAGTAACCAGAAATAAATTAGAAAGTTGCTGCCAGTTTCTTTCTATTACCGTCAGATTTATCTGACGGCAAGGAGATCCCCCTCGCTGCTGCCGGGACTTTAGTCCCTGTGGATAAGCCAGAGAGGGCTGCCAGACAAACCCGGTCCAACCTCCTTGCAGATCTTCTTAACTATATCATAAGCATAGTATGCATCGCGGGATGAAATAATCTCATGTATTATTTCCTCTTATAAGCCATTGATTCTATCAAAATTACGCTAAAACAACAAATGATGAAATTTTTTTAAAGGTGCCGGACACTGTATTGTTCATCCAAAATCTTAATATATATATGCAAAAACATATAAAATACATAATTAAAATTAAATTATATTTGAAAGCATATAAAAATATTAAAATCGCAAATGTTATATTTAATTGCATATAATATATTATATTTACGGATGAGTATATCTAAAAGCATATAATGAAGAAGCTGGCACAGTTTGTAAAGGAACGCCGGAAGGAAGTCAGGCTCACTCAGGAGGAGTTTGCAGAAAGATCAGGCGTTGCACTGACGGTGATAAGGAAAATAGAACAGGGTCGGACCAACCTCAATATGGATAAAGTCAACCTTGTGCTGCTTATGTTCGGACACGAATTAGCGCCTGTTAACAGTAGGGACCTTACAGAATGAGACGGGGGGAAGTATATTATAACGAGCATCTTGCCGGGATTTTAACCGAAACCGACGATGGTGAGTATGTGTTTCAATACGACCCCGGATACATCAGGGAACATCCTCAGGAATTCATAACTTTTAAAATGCCGGTTACCCGAAAAAAGTACACCGATAAACGTTTATTCCCCTTTTTTGAAGGTTTGATACCTGAAGGATGGTTGCTGGAAATAGCTTCGGAAAGCTGGAGGATCAATAAGAATGACCGCATGGGATTACTGCTGGCTTGCTGTCAGAATTGCATAGGAGCTGTCAGCGTCAAACCAATTCCGGAAAATGATGGAGAATAAGTGTTTATATTGCTATGAACCTCTTGAAGGCCAAAAGGACCTTCATAAGAGATGTTCACTGGAATTTTTTGGATCCGCAGTACCTCCTGTTATCCCATATTCATTGAATCAGATGGCCGAACTGGCAAGGGAGGTAGTGGAGCGCAGCGTGACAGTCCCGGGTGTACAGGCCAAATTGTCCATGTCGCTGATTAAGGCAGCCAGGGGAAAGTCAGATCCGCGGTTAACTGTGGTGGGAGCTCTGGGAGGTATTTATATATTCAAACCCCCGTCCGAAAAATATCCTGAAATGCCTCAGAATGAGCATTTGACAATGCGAGTGGCAGAGGCATTCAATATTTCTGTTGTTCCTTCAAGCCTGATCAGGCTGGCTTCCGGGGAGCTGTCATATATAACAAGACGTGTGGACAGAACCGGGGATGGACACAAAATTCATATGCTTGATATGTTCCAGATAACAGAAGCCTTCGACAAATATAAAAGCTCATTGGAGAAAGTGGGAAAGGCTTTGCATGGTTATTCACAGAATACCTTGCTGGATAAGATATTATATTACGAATTGGTGCTGTTCTGTTTCCTGACAGGTAATAATGATATGCATCTTAAGAATTTTTCGATGATCAGAAGCAGGTCCGGATGGGTTCTGGCTCCGGCTTACGATTTGTTGAATGTCGCAATAATTTTGCCTGGCGACAGGGAAGAAACAGCCCTTACCCTGGAAGGGAAAAAGAAAAATCTGTCAGCAGAAGATTTTATCAGACTGGCAAAAAACCTTGAATTAACAGATAAACAAACTGATGGAGTTTTTAAAAGACTAACAGGAAACAGACCAAAGGCCATTGAGTGGATTAAAAAATCGTTCTTGTCAGAAGAAATGAAGACTGAATACATAAATGTATTGAATTTCAGATATTTGCAACTGAATATCAGGTAACAGCCGACTTATTCTTTTTTAGCCTTTTTCCGGGTAGTCTGTAAGTCTTTTTCGTATCTTTACCTTCATACGTCCGCTGCGTTACTTTTATTGATAACTTTATTCTTATGGAAACTTCCGTAAACCAGGATCTGGAAATGGCATTCGATTTTGTTCAGTATACAAACCGCAGTATATTTCTCACCGGGAAGGCTGGTACGGGAAAGACAACTTTCCTTAAAGACCTGAAGCATAAGTCCCCGAAACGAATGATAGTTGTCGCACCGACAGGCGTGGCTGCTATAAATGCGGGCGGCGTTACAATTCATTCTTTTTTTCAGCTGCCGTTTCACCCGTACATCCCTTCTTTTTACCTGAAGGGAAACATTACTTCAGGTCAGCCAGACCCAAACGATCAGCCTAAATATAAACTAAGTCGGGAAAAGGTGAATATTATCAAAAGTCTCGACTTACTTATAATTGATGAGATCAGCATGGTCAGGGCCGATACCCTCGACGCCATCGATTCTGCCCTGAGGAGATACAAGAATCGCTACCTGCCGTTTGGCGGAGTCCAGCTGCTTATGATCGGCGATCTTCAGCAGCTTGCTCCGGTAGTGAAGGATGAAGACAGGGAAATTCTCGGCAATTATTATGATTCCTATTTTTTCTTCGGAAGCAGGGCCCTCTGCAGCACCGACTATGTGACAATCGAGCTGAAGCATATTTTCAGGCAGAGCGATCAGGTTTTTATTGACCTGCTTAACAAGATCCGCGGGAATGATGTGAATCAGGATGTGCTTAACGAGCTGAATAAAAGATTCATTCCTGATTTTGACCCTGATTCCGGAGGGGGATATATCACTCTCACAACTCATAACCATCAGGCTCAGACACTAAATGACTCAAAGCTTGAGAAACTGCCCGGCAAGACTCATTCTTTCAAAGCCACAGTCAGGGATGAGTTTCCGGAACTCTCCTATCCCAATGCCATGGATCTGACCCTGAAGGCCGGAGCCCAGGTAATGTTTGTCAAGAATGACCTGTCGGGGGACAAACTTTTCTTTAATGGAAAAATTGGGAAGGTGATATCTTTCGACGACGACATAATTGTTGTAAAGTGTCCTGATGATGATTTTAACATCAGGGTGGAGAGGGTGGAATGGCAGAATGTGAAATTTACAATCACTGAGGAGACTAAAGAGATTGACGAGACAGTTATCGGAACCTTTACCCAGTATCCTCTCAAACTGGCATGGGCAATAACAATACATAAGAGCCAGGGTCTGACTTTCGACAGGGCGGTAATTGATGCCTGCGATGCTTTTGCGCACGGACAGGTGTATGTGGCCCTCAGCCGGTGCCGGACACTCGACGGACTCGTACTGAGCAGCCGTATCAACAGGCGAAGCTTTATTGAAAACGCGGTTATCTCGGACTTTGTAAACGGTCCGCTTCAGATTCAACCTGACAGGACCCAGCTCTCGGAATCGAAAAAGGCTTACCAGCAACAGCTGCTTTCGGAGCTTTTTGATTTTACTTCCCTTGTTAACAGACTCAATTATTGTATAAAGATAACAGCTGAAAATAACGACTCAATCCTGGGAAATCCCGGCGAAAGGCTGGAGAAAATGTTATCCCTCGTCAGGACAGACCTTGTTGAGGTCTCGGAAAAGTTTCAGCCTCATTTGAAAATTCTGCTAAAGGGGGAACTTGATCCCGAATCAAACATGCCCCTGCAGGAACGTGTAAAAAAGGCAGCTGTATACTTTTCGGACAAGCTTGAAGCTGACCTGAAAGACATACTGACAGGTTTCACCGTGGAAACGGATAACAGAACTGTTCGCAAATCGGTTACAGAGGCACTGGAGCGGACGAGCAAGGAGGGTGTGACAAAGCTGGCATGCCTCAATGCTGTCACTACTGGTTTTGAGACCCGCAAATATCTTGATGCAAGGGCAAAGGCGGCCATTGAGATTCCTGCCGGCAGATCTCACACTCATGGTTCAATGGAAGATACGTCGGGAATTGTTAAGTACCCTTCGTTGCTGAGGCTGCTTAAGGAATGGCGTAACCATAAAGCCAGGGAAACGAGCCTTCCCCATTACATGATACTTCCCCAGAAAACGATGGTAACTCTGGCAAATCTTGTGCCTCAGTCATCGCGTGCCCTCAGGAAGGTAAAGGGTATGGGAACGAAGAAAGCGGAAAAATACGGTGAGGAACTACTCGACATTATTGTTTCATATTGTACGGAAGAGAATATTGAGGCTCCGGAGATGCCCATCACAGAGAAGAAAAGAGAAAAAAAAGTAAAGGAAGAAACGAAGAAAATAAGTTACCGTCTGTTCAGAGAAGGCAGGACGATTAAGCAGATAGCAGAGGAAAGGAGTCTGAGTTTAACCACAATAGAGGGACACCTGGCATATTACGTGGGAAGGGGTGAATTGCCTGTCAGTGAATTCGTGTCGCAGGAAATCATTGACCTGATCGCCGGACATTTCGAAGGTACAGACGAATTCAGAATCGGTCCTGTTAAAGAAGCCCTTGGAGACAAGGTCTCATGGAGCGACATCAGGTTTGTGGCCAATCATCTTGCCTTTCTCAGGAAGGAATTTGAAAATTTGAAAATTTGACCGCTTACCGCACACCGCGTGCCGCACGCCGCTTTAACACTAATTTCCCTGCAATGTTTCTTATCAATCCGCTGAAAATAAACGCATGAAGCGGCAGAACACTGTACCAGTACAATCTGCCCCACAAGCCGAGCGGCCTGAAAGTGGCAGTCTGATGAAGGACGTTTTCATTATCGATCCGGAATTCCAGCCAGGCCTCACCGGGCAGTTTCATTTCAGCATACAGGAGCAGTCTTTTTTCTTTTTTATCGGCAATCAGAACGCGCCAGAAATCCAGTGTCTCACCGGGTGATATGTCATTCCTGTTTTTCCTGCCTCTCCTTAATCCCACGCCTCCGCTCAGCTTATCGATGAATCCCCGTATTCCCCAGAGCCAGTTGCCATAATACCATCCTGTTGTTCCTCCAATGGACCATATCCTTTCAAGTGATTTTTCCACATCTGGCACAGGTAATTTTCTGTAGTCGGAATAGCAGCCGTTCACAGGCACTTCAGCATACCTGGCTATACCTGCATTCAGGGTATCGGATGTCAGTGCATCCTTCCAGCTCGATGGAACCTGGTTCATCTCTATCTTTTCAAAAGCCTCTCTTATGGCATCTTCATAGCTTACCGGATTAATGGAAAGAAGTTCCCTCAGGTTGTTCTCCCGGCAAATTACTTCCACTTTCATGCTGTCAACAAGATTCTGGGCAAGGTGGTATGATGTTGAGGTTATAAAGTAGAGCCAGTATGACGACAGCTTGGGCGTCATTACCGGGACTGTCCCGATAAGACGCCTGAGCCCCCTGACTCTGGCAAACCCCTTCAGCATCTGTTTGTAAGTTAGGATGTCGGGACCCCCGATGTCGTAACTGTTGCCGAAGGTTTGCCCATTCAGCAGGACCCCTGAAAGAAAGTCAATTACATTCCTGATTGCTATTGGTTGCGAACGGGTGTTGAGCCATCTGGGTGCAACCATTACAGGAAGCTTCTCGACCAGGTCGCGAATTATCTCAAATGAAGCGCTGCCCGAACCAATTATTATTCCGGCCCTGAGCGTTGTAAGCGAATAGGTCCCGGATCCGAGAATTTCTTCAACATTCCTCCGGCTCGAAAGGTGCTTTGAAAGTACTTCCTCATTTACAATGCCGCTCAGATAGATAACCTGCCTTGCTGAGGTTTCCTGAATCCTGTCCCTGAAATTGATTGCTGATATCTCTTCCATCTTCCCGAAATCGCCTTTGGATGCCGACATTGAGTGAATGAGATAATATGCTGCATCAATATCCGAAGGGATATTCCGCAGGGTTGATGGCTTTAAAAAATCCGTTTCTATAACAGTTAAGGCATTGGATCTTAACTTTCCTCCGTTAAACCTGGCCTTGTCTCGTACACAGCAGATCACTTCATGACCTTCGTCGAGCAGGACAGGGATCAGCCTCTGTCCAATGTAGCCCGTGGCTCCTGTCAGCAGAATTTTCATATGATTTTGCCCGGATTATAAGTTTTCCGAAAGGTTCCTATGCCTGTACCTGCATTTGTAACATTAGCAAATATATAAAGCTTTCACAATTCGCTGCTATTGTTCCGGATTCATAAACGTATGGAAGCCGGATTTTGGTCAATTTTATGGTGTTTTCAATAATAAAACAGGAGGTGAGATTGTTATAAAGTAGAACGACAAATGGCAATGATATTTAGACTATCAAATTTACCCCCTTCCCAACCTTCCCCCAAAGGGGAAGGAGCCGGAAGCCTCCCGCCCTGCGGGACGGGAAAGGGGGTAAAAGAGATAAAAGATTAAGGGAAATTATTATTTCAAAGGTGAACATGTTTCCCCGAAAAGCAACAGGGGCTGATTTGCCTGACAATATGAAATAAATCAGTAGAATTTGATAAACAAATCAGCATCTTTGGATGTTAATTAATTGAACAGGAAATAGTATTCACCGGAATCAGGTGCTGTGGATGAATACAGTTTTTAAAAGATATGAACCAGCTTCTTCTCATACTACTTGGATTGTTTCTCAGCCACGGAACAGGTTCTTACCCCGGCTGGGGCGGAGCTGACAGTGATCCTGTAAATGACGGTCCTCACATTTATCAGGAAAAGGATAAGCTTAAGGCAGAGTGGGTTCAGAATAGTGTCTTCATGGAAGCGGTCATCGGTCCGGAAAACTTCAGCAGATTCAGCAGAAAATTCAACCTGTCATTCAGCTATGATGATCTGCGTAATGCTTTCCTTATCAGGCCATATCATGAACAGAGGCACAGAAATGCTGACAGCATTGCCGTAATAAGCGATATTCACGGGAACTACCTTGTTTATACCGATCTGCTGAAAGGCTCCGGAATTATTGATGAAAACCTGAACTGGAGTTTCGGGAAGGGACATCTTGTTATTCTCGGTGATATGTTCGACAGGGGAGATATGGTGACAGAGGTGCTCTGGCATTTGTTCGGACTCGAGATTCAGGCTGAAAAGGAGGGAGGAAAGGTTCATATTTTGCTTGGAAACCATGAATTCATGGCCCTCAGGAATGACCTGTGCTATGCCAATCCAAAATATGCCAGGACTGCTTTGTTTTCAAATAAGGATTATGCTGATCACTTTTCAGAGGAAACCGTACTTGGCACCTGGCTCCGTTCCAAACCGGTAGTTATTACAATTGATGATATCATGCTTGTCCACGCTGGTATTTCAGATGAGTTGGTTCAAGAGAATATGAATGTCAGAAAAATAAACAAGTTGTTCACGGATAAGATCCTCGGTAAAAACCTCCATATGATCGCCGAAGGGGAGTCTGTGAAACTACTTCAGGGGAATCAGGGCCCTGTCTGGTACAGGGGATATTTTTACGATCCCGGTTTCTCTGAAAATACAATAGACGGCATTCTTGATTTTTACGGGGTGAAGCATGTCGTGGTGGGACACACTCCAAATGCTGCAATCAATTCATTGTTCGACAATAAGATCATTGGCATAGATACCGGAATTTGCGATGGAAGGTCCGGAGAGATTCTTATTTTCAAGGACGGTAACTTCTATCAGAGCCTCGGTACCGGCAAGAGGAAGAAATTGTAACTCTTAAGTACAATTCTTACCTTTGCCTTTCCAAATCCCAAAACATGGAACTAGAAACAGCATTGATCGACCATACTCTTATTGGCATTATGATAAGGTTCTTTTTCAACCTTTTTATTCAGTTTATCCTGATCCGCCTTATTTATTACCGGTTCGAAAGAAAGGAAGAGTACGTTTTCTCGTTTTTTATGATAGGAGTCATAATCTTTTTCCTCACGTCACTTCTCGGAACTGTCGATATCCAGCTTGGGATGGCGCTCGGACTCTTCGCGCTATTTACGATAGTCCGCTTCAGGACTGTAAATTATACAGCCAAGGATATGACATATGTATTTACTGTTATTGGTATTTCTGTTATCAATTCACTCGCCACTATCCCGCCACCCATCCTGGGTGCTTTTATTATCAATTCAGTAATTCTGATTACTGCACTTCTGCTTGAGTTGTTCCTGAAAAATAAAGCCCTGACGCCTGTGACAATACTCTACCACAAGGTTCAGCTGCTCGGTCCCGGCCACAAGAGCGAACTGTTGCAGGATCTCTCTGCCTCGACGGGTCTGAATGTTCAGAAAGTCAGGATACGCAGAATAGATCTGGGAAAGAACAATGTTGAACTGGAAGTGTTTTTCATGGAGCAAGTACCAACGAAAAGTACTCCTCCGCAATCAATTTAGTCCTTGCTCAACTATTTTATGCCGGGAACACTCCGGCATTCCGCAGGGTGTCAGGCATAATTAAATTCATGCCATATCAAGAAACTTTGCAGCAATTGAAAAATATATCCACACCCCGGTTATATCCGCCAGTGAAGTAATCAGCGGAGCGCTTGCAGTTGCAGGGTCAATCTTCAGTTTTGTAAATATGAACGGGATTGTCAGACCGATCAGGCTTCCGGCCATGACGGTTATGATCATCGTCATAGCGACAATAAAAATGATCTCTGGCGATCTGAAGCTTGCTATCAGGGAAACACCCACAGCCATTGTAATTCCAAGAAGAAATGATACCAGAATCTCCTTACCGACAAGTTTTACCCAGTCGCCTGCTTCCACATCACCGACGGCAAGCGAACGGATCATAAGGGTCGCCGACTGAGAGCCGGCATTACCGGCACTTCCGATAAGCAGGGGAAGGTAAAACATTAGTGATACCATTGACTGTATCACATTTTCAAAATTGGCAATTGCGGCACCTGAAAAAATATTCATGAATACAAGAACGGTCAGCCAGAGAATACGCTTCTGATACATAAATGTGGCTTTGGCACTCAAAGGATTGATGATGGCATTCTGAAAGGCTCCGAATTTGTGAAAGTCCTCCGTGACCTCTTCTTCCTCCACGTCCATAATATCATCAAAAGTCACAATCCCTAGAAGCACTCCGTCCGAATCGGTTACCGGAAGAGCTACCCTGTCCTGGTCCTTGAACACACGGATCGCCTTTTCCTGGTCATCATAGGCATTCAGCGAAACATATCGCTTATCCATCAACTCACTGATAGACTGGTCGGGATCAGCAAGAATGATCTGCCGTATTTTGATATCATCAATTAATTTCCAGTTGTCATCAACTATGTAGATAACATTAAAGGTCTCGGAATTATGGCCGAATTTTCTAATGTGCTCGATTGTCTGTCCAATTGTGAAATGGACTTTTACAGCAACAAACTCTGGGGTCATGAGCCTCCCGATACTGTCTTCGGGGTAACCCAGCAGCTGAAGTGCGATTTTCCGTTCGTCAGGCGAAAGCAACTGGATCAGCCGCTGTGAAACCTGTCCGGGCAACTCTTCAAAGAAAGCTGTTCTGTCGTCAGGATCAAGATCGTTGAGCAGTGATGAAAGCTTTTGAGTGTTCTTTGCGATACCCTCAATTATTTGCTCCTGTTTTTCGTGTGAAAGGAACTGGAATGTTTCCTTTGCCTGTGAACTTGCCAATAGGCGAAAGATAAGAATATCATCGCCATCAGATAATTTCTCAATTATTTCAGCGATATCCAGGCTTTCCATCCCGGATAATTCATTCCTGAGAATCTTCCATTCCTTTTTCTCAATAAGCTCGAGGAATTCATCTAATTTTTCAAACATGATAATGTCTCCTTACAATTTAGGCTGTAAGGAAACCCGAAGATCTTCCTTACAGGAATTTAAAGTTCAGTTTTACTATGATAAGGGTCTTCGTCCATAATAATCGTTTTGAAAAGTCCGGGCAGGTAACTCTCTGATTAATTGTTTGTTTTAATTATTACAACTACTTCCGTCAATCTGTTGAATGGGAAGGTAGAATTTTTTGCCCCGTCAAAAATAGAAGAAATTAGTAACTAATCGGGGGAAAATCGGATAAAATCTTTATTCACACTGAACCGTTGCCGCGGTTTATGTTAAAGCATCCGGCAAACTTTATTGAAGCAATCCGTTTCCGGTTCGCCTCTTTTCTGCAATGAATTAGCAGGAAGGCTCTTCCATGGCAGAGGTTTTCTTGTGGTATACAGATGAAACAGGTCGCTGCGCATAAGAGAACTGATGTTGTAAAAATCCGACTGAATTGCCCTTCTGTATTGCACCGGCCCGGTCTCCTTTCCCGTCAGTATTGCATACCTTGTAAGTCCCGTTTCTGCCAGGCTGACTCCCGACGGGACAGGCTGATCGGTCCAGGATGCCCTGATCGTAACGAAATCATCCGGCCTCGACTCGATCCAGTTGCCATCCTCCCTGAAAGATTCAACGTATTGTGCAAACTGATTCATCGTGTCCTTCCATCCTTCCCTGGTTTCATACAACATGGTTATTGCAGTCAGCATTGCTCCTGCATCCGACAGGAAACTCTGTTTTTGAATCAGACCATTGTAATAAGAATGACCGAGTGATTGTCCGTCCCGGAATGTCGCCAGCAGCTTCGTAATTATTTCTTCAGCCTTAAGCTCAAGGTCAGGATTATCAAGATGCCTGCCTGCCTGGATCATGGCAATGGCGACCAGTGCATTGATACCGCTCAGTATCTTGTCGTCGGATGATGGCTGGCTTCTCTTTTTCCTGACTTCAAGAAGCTTTTCCTCGATATCATCAAGCGGGTTGTTGTTTTTTCTCAAAAGATGATTCTTCCCTTCGAAATTTCCTTCTTCACTTATCTCATAAACATCACGGAATCTGAGAAAATCCTCTTCGCCGAGAAGATTCCTGATTTCCTTGAGGCTCCACAGATACGTAGCCCCTTCGTGATGATCAGTATCAGCATTAAAGGCTGTAAGGTAAAGACCGTCTTTCTCAAAACATTCATCGAGACATTTCAGAATCTTGCCGGCCATTACCTTGTAACCGGGCTTGCCTGTTACTTTGTATGCCATGGAAAAGGTCCACAACGAGAGTGCCTGATCGTACAACATTTTCTCAAAATGGGGTATGGTCCAATTCCTGTCGACACAATACCTGAATATCCCTCCCTGGAGGTGGTCAGTCAATCCGCGTGTCATAATTGCATCAAGGGTCGATGTTGTTATGCTTTTTACTTCTTCATCATCCTTTACTGAAAGGTGATGAAGAAGGTAAAGAAGTATTGAGTGGGGAGGGAATTTTTGTCCGTTTCCGAATCCGGCCGATTCATCATCGTAGTAAGATGCGATATCCCGGGTTAGTGTATTTTCCGCAACCGGCGGAGGATCATTTTCGATCGCATCGAACGGATGAACCTTATCGGCTCCCGCTTTCAGGTATTCATTTACCCGTATGGCGATCTCCAGAAACGACATCCTGTTTCCCTCGCTTTTCACCGGGGCATATGTTACTGCAAGAACCGGTTTTGCATCCGGGGTAAGGAATACATTCAGAGGCCATCCGCCGCTTCCGCTCTGCGCCTGCATGAAATGCATCATGTACTGGTCAATGTCGGGCCTCTGCTCGCGATCGATCTTGATGCAGATGTAATTATCGTTCAGGTACCTGGCTGTTTCAATGTCAGAAAAGGCTTCTGCAGCCATCACGTGACACCAGTGACAGGTGGAATAGCCAACAGATACAAGCATCGGTTTATTCTCCTGCAGGGCAAGACCGGTCACCTCACTTGTCCACTCCTGCCACCAGACAGGATTGTCTGAATGCTGCAACAGGTATGGAGAGGAAGACCGGTCGAGATTGTTCCTGGTGTAAGTGATATTGTTGGGGGTGGGTTCAGTCATTTGAGGGTTGCTGGTTAGTTGACGGCACAGGGCTCAGGGCACAGGGCTCAGGACTGCCAACTGCGAACTGGTTGCTGGTTCCTCGTTTCTTGCCTTAACGCCTTAACGCCTTAACGCCCTTACGCCGTTACGCCGTTACGCCTTGTTTACAAATTAACAATCATCAGCAACAATGGTTTAAATCGAATTGCCGGAAAACGATCTGCCCTGACGCTACCGGTCAGGATCTTCGCTTCACTTCGTCAGGACCTGCAGGACCTGCAGGACTTGCACGACTTTCTAACCTCTTTCTCGTCCTTCACCTTCCGGGAGTTAATGCTTTGGTCAGTTTCCGGTAAATTCTTAACTTTGAACTGAATAAATTTAAAGGGTTACTTTTTTATTTGACTTGTGCAGCCTGATGAATGTTATGAGCAGGAAATTCAACCAGCTGATTCAATTGTTCAATGAGAAACTGAAAATCATCCTTAGCATCAGCTTCGGGATTTTCCTGTTTATTCTTTTCTTTCAGCCCTTTACAATCGAAAAGTTCGATTTCAACGACAGACTGCTGTTTATTGCCGGATTTGCTGTCATTGTCTTTTTGGCAATGTTCCTTGTAAGAATTGTTTTACCATGGGCCTTTAAAAAAAGAAATCTTGCCGGTGATGATCCTGTTTTCAATTCATATATGGAAGGATTGCTGATTTTAGTTTTGTGTTCCGTTGCCTTAACTTTTTACCTTCGGTATGTGGGGTCTGTTAACATATATTTTTATACGGTTTTTAAAGTCACTCTGATCTCTTTTGTTCCTCCGGTGATCCTTAAGATATACGATGATTACAATATGCTTGTCAGAATAAATGAATCTCTTGCCTCTGAGCGGAACTCGATTCAGAATCAGATCGAAAAATATGAGGAAGAGATTCTTAATAAATCAATTGATTTTGCTTCAGATACCGGTTCTGAAACCCTTTCGCTGACAGTCGCCGAGCTGGTTTTTGTTCAATCGGCCGACAACTATGTGGAAATAGTATTCAGTGAGGGCGGCATAATAAGAAAGAAGGTTATCCGCAGTACTTTAAAAAGCACGGAGAACCTGTTAAAACAGTATCCAAATTTTATACGGGTCCACAGGACCTGCATTGTCAATCTGCATCACATCGAGAAACTTCACCACGGCGCGGGCGGCCAATGGATTACTCTTAAAGGCTTTGAGGAGAAAATACCTGTCTCAAGGCAATACCTGCTTAAGCTGAAGGAAGCACTTCTGCCATAGCCAGGGGTGAATGTCATCCGCCACGGATGTATGCCAAAAACCACAATTCCGGTTTATAAATCCCTGATCAGAGACTGTTGATCCCTTTGATTTGTTGTGATTTATACTTCAGAATACCTTTGCCAATAATTTTCCTGGTGACCAGCCTTCTCCACCGGGGGAAGGAGCAGGATCGAAATCTATAAACCATTATGAATATTCTCCTTGTTTACCCCCAATGTCCTGATACATACTGGAGCTTTAAACACGCTCTCAGGTTTATATCAAAAAAGGCATCAATAGTGCCTCTGGGTCTTCTAACAGTGGCATCGATTCTGCCCGGCGACTGGAAAAAGAAGCTCATCGATCTAAATGTTTCAAAACTTAAGGATGCAGATATTCTCTGGGCCGATTATGTTTTCATAAGTGCCATGTCGGTTCAGCTTGATTCGGTGAAGGAGGTAATAGAACGTTGTTTGCTGCTTAATGTAAAAATCGTTGGAGGAGGCCCCTTGTTCACAGAGGAGTATGACCAGTTCCCCGGCGTGGATCATCTGGTTCTCAATGAAGCGGAGATCACTTTACCGCTCTTTATTGAGGATATCAGGAACGGCGACACGAAGAGGATATATCGGTCAGATGAATTCCCCGATATCACAAAATCGCCCCTGCCTGATTATTCTATTGTGAAGTCAGGAAGTTACGCGACTGCCGCAATTCAATACTCAAGAGGATGCCCGTACGATTGTGAGTTCTGCGATATTACAGCCCTTTTCGGGAGGAAGGTGCGGACCAAAACACCCGGACAGATCATTGCCGAGCTAAGCCAGCTTTATGATAGAGGATGGAGGGGCGGCTTGTTCTTTGTCGATGATAATTTCATCGGACACAAGAAGAAGCTGAAGGAAGACTTGCTTCCTTCAATAATAGAATGGATGGAAGCGAGAGGAAATCCGTTCCGGTTCATTACGGAAGCATCGATTGACCTGTCGGACGATAAGGAACTTATGGATATGATGGTCAGGGCTGGTTTTGCAAAGGTTTTCATTGGCATTGAAACACCTGAGGAGAGCTGCCTGATGGAATGCAACAAGCTGAATAACAAGGGACGAGATCTTCTGGATTGTGTAAATATGATCCAGGGCAAGGGAATGGAGGTCCAGGCCGGATTCATAGTCGGGTTCGATAATGACCCGCCAAATATCTTTCAGCGTCAGATCGATTTTATTCAGCAAAGCGGCATAATAACTGCAATGGTCGGATTGCTTAATGCCCCGCGATTGTCTAAACTTCACAGGCGTCTTGAAAATGAAGGAAGGATAATCGATAATTTTTCAGGAGACAACACTAACTATTCGATGAATTTCATTCCTGCAATGGACAAGGATGAACTTATGAAAGGCTACAAGAAAATCATCAGCAGCATCTATTCATGCAAGGCTTATTACGCCAGGATGCTTCTGTTCCTTAAGAACTACAATCCTCCGAATTCCGAGCCCATGACCTTCAATAAGGTTATGGCAGTGATAAAGTCAATAGTAATCCTTGGGATCCTTGCTGAGAAGCGGAGGTATTTCTGGAAGATATTTTTCTGGAGTGTATATAGAAAACCAAAGGCATTCCCGCTTGCAATAACCTACAGCATTTACGGATATCATTTCAGAAAAGTCTTCCGGGAAGTTATCTGATAATCACCTGCTTTCCCTGTACTCATCAAGCAGCGACTGAAAGACCTCCTTCACTGAGGATATTCCCGTTGCCCTGAACGCATTGCTGCCTGCAAAGGCAAACCCGTGTTCAAAATTTCCCTTAAGCGCATTTACAAGCGCAATTATAATGCAATAGGGGCTTTTCGTTATGTCGCAGGTCTTTATACATTTGAAAGGACATTTCTTAGGCTGTTTCTTCCCGTCTTTAACTTTCCGGATGAAATTTGAAATAATGGCCCTGCCTGGTAATCCGACCGGACTCTTTATTATCTCTATTTCTGCTTCACTCGAATCAATATAAGCCTGCTTGAAACCTTCCGAAGCATCGCATTCATCGGTGGTGACAAACCTTGTTCCCATCTGAACCCCCGACGCCCCAAGCTTCATGATGTCCTTTATATCCCCGCCGGTATAGATGCCTCCTGCCGCAAAAAGGGGTATGGGCCTGTTATACAATTCTTCGAAAGTCCTGAGCTCGTTTCTTATCTCCGGGACAAGCTTTTCGAGGGAGTAATCGTTATCAGATATTTGTTCTTCCTTAAATCCCAGATGTCCTCCGGCTTTTGGTCCTTCAACTATTACCGCATCAGGAAGGTAATCGTAGTTCGACTTCCATTTCTCGCAAATTATCCTGGCAGCCCTGGCTGATGACACAATCGGGAAAAGTTTTGTGAGACTGCCTTTTTCAAGATAGGAGGGAAGGTCAAGCGGAAGACCTGCGCCCGCAATAATGATATCTACCTTCGAAGCTATCGCGGTTTTTATCATATCCGTAAAATTCGACATTGCGACCATTACGTTGATTCCAATGATACCGCGTGTAAGCTCCCTTGCCTTGCGGATCTCCTCCTTAAGCCCGTGGATGCTGGCCTCGAGGTAGTTTGCAGAAAAATCTTTGTAGAGAAGGCCAAGTCCGGCGCTAGATATTACTCCTACGCCACCCTCATTGGCTACAGCTGCAGCCAGTCCCGAAAGCGAGATGCCAACACCCATTCCACCCTGAATTACAGGTACTGGAATACAAAGATTACCAATGCTTAATGCCTTCATGTAATGAGACTGGATTAAATTTTTAAAAGCGCTTTCAGGAAGTCACCTTGTTTTTACAAGTCGCAAAGGTAATCAAGTTGTCGGGTTTATATGCTGATTAGTGCTTAATGTCATAAAGGGCTGCTGCCTGATACCCCTGGACTATACACCACAGGGGTGCAATAATACATGATATAAATTGCTCAACAGCAGGTGATCAATTTAATTTATTGAAAATAAATATGATATACCAATAAAAAAGACTACCTTGCGCCAAAATTATAAAAATACATTATGAGTAAAGGAACAGTTAAGTTTTTCAATGAATCAAAAGGATTCGGCTTTATTAAGGAAGAGAACACAGAGAAAGATTATTTTGTACATTCAACAGGACTGAAGGACAGCATCAGGGATAATGATGAAGTGACCTTCGATCTGGAAATGGGTAAAAAAGGATTAAATGCAGTAAATGTTAAACTTGCTTAGTCTAACCACTATAATCATTTAAAGTTATTGGTCCCGCCAATTGGCGGGACTTTTTTTTAAAATCCAAAAAAACAATATGTTTATAACAAAACAATCCGTAATCAAATCACCCGATCTGTCGAAGATGAAAGAAGTGATCATTGATCACAGGACAAAAATATACATTGCCCCCGACGCTGATGTCGAGGAAGCAAGAACCCGTTACTGGGACCGCAACACGGCGAAGAGAGTAAGATAAACAAGGCGTGAGGCGGCAGGGCTCAGGGCGCACTTGTCCACCCTAGCTTTAGCGAAGGTGGAGGGCGCAGGGCACAGGGCTCAGAGCTCAGAGCGCAGAGCTTAGAGACTGCCGTGCGTTTTCCCCATCGCCGATTGCTTATTCCTTTTTTAGCTGTCAAAAACAACTATTTATCCGGAACAATCGGGCCTTTTTTTTGTTTTTTAAGTGATCACTTCATTTTAAAAAACAGAAATCATGCAAACAATTCTCGGTGCCAGCGGAACTATTGGTAAGCTTCTGGCGAAAGAACTATTGTCGTACACCGACAGGGTAAGGCTTGTATGCCGGAATCCGGTGAGAATAAACGACAATGATGAACTTTTCCCTGTTGATCTTTTTGAGCCCGGGGCCGTCGATAAAGCCGTTGAGGGCTCAGAAGTTGTTTATCTGGTTGTAGGGCTGCAATATAAGCTGGATGTCTGGGAGGAGGAGTGGCCCCAGCTGATGAAAGACACGATAAACGCTTGCATCAGGCACAATTCCCGTCTTGTCTTTTTCGACAACATTTACATGTACGACAAGGATCACCTGGCAGAAATGACTGAAGACACTCCTGTCAATCCTCCAAGCCGCAAGGGAGCGGTACGAAAGCTTATTAATGAAATGCTGTTTACGGCAGTAAAGGAGAGGAACCTGAAAGCCCTCATTGCCCGATCGGCTGATTTCTACGGACCTGACAACAACAATAATTTTGTTACGATGATGGTCCTGAGCAATCTCAGCAAGGGGAAAAAGCCGATGTGGTTCGTTAACCCCGATCTTAAGCACTCATTCACCTTCACCCGCGATGCAGCAAGGGCAACAGCTCTTCTTGGGAATACCCCCGACGCCTATGGCGAGGTGTGGCATCTTCCAACCGACAGCAGGGAGATCACCGGAAAGGATATGATCACGTGGATAGCATCGGAACTCAAAGCCGAGCCTAAGATCACTGTCGTCCCGAAATGGATGCTTTATCCGCTCGGGGTATTTGTCCCGGTAATGCGTGAGATGCCCGAGATGATGTATCAGTACGATCGTGA
>JAVEXG010000064.1:0-17827 GCA_034004115.1 Bacteroidales bacterium
ACTGATCCTTATGGCGGCACCTATGCCGCTTATATGAACGGGTTGTCGAGCGACGGGATTGTAAACAACATAATTCCGTCGATGCAGGGTTTCTTTGTTCACGTTTCAGACGGTGCATGGCCGGTGACAACAACACTATCAGTTAACAATAAGGTCAGGGTAAGGGATCTTCATCATTCTTTCACCAAATCAACTGGTACTGTTGAACCTGATCTTCTCAGGCTGACTGCTTCTTTCTCAGATGATTCAACCTTATTCGATCCGACGGTGATATACACCGATGAAAAGGCCACTTTTGATTTTGACGGTCAGCTCGACGCTCTTAAGCTCTATAATACCGACTTTAACGTTCCAAGTTTTTTTTCGTTCGGCAATGACGGGTCCAGACTATCCATAAACTCGATTCCCGGAGTTGTTGATCAGTGCTCAATCAGGCTTGGATTGAGAATTGAAAGAGAGGGAGATGTTGTTTTCAGGGTTGCAGCATTAAAGGGAGATTCCTTCTGCAATATTTTAAGTATCACCGACCGGACAACCGGGATGACTACGGATATCACAGAAGGGCGATGCTACAGAGTTGCTCTTACAGCAGGCGATTATACTGACAGATTCTGGCTGAATCTTTCAAACACCATCACCGGAGTGCCTGAGATGCCGGTTGCCGGGGAATGGGCCAGAATTTACCAGCATAGCGGGATTCTGAAAGTTGAGATCAATCTTCAGGAATTCGAAGATGGCCATCTTACAATATACAACCTTTCGGGGCAGCCTCTGAATCAATATGCAGTTGTCGGACCGGGATATCATGAGTTCACTCCTTCAGTCAGGGATGGTATTTACCTGGTGATACTTGGTTCCGGCAAAACTTCCATGATAAGGAAGATATTTCTACAGAAACGGTGAAAAATCGCTACACAAAACCTAAACTATGGCATATGACTTCGCTACAAACCCGGGAAATGGGAGATATTCTTTTTTACGATATCGTTTAAAGCACTGGAGGCCTGGGATGTTGAGCTCAGGAATCAACAGGAAGGACATGATTGATTTTTCGTCTTCCGAACTTAAATTGCACCATTGCCAAATCTAAAAATTGCTATCTTCACGAACCAAAATAATCTGGCTAAATGGGAATGTATAAGTTATTCGTCAGACTATCTCACTCATGCTTCATGTTTCTAAAGCGGCTGACCAGTTTTCTTGATGCATTCCATTCCGGTTTCTGGCTGGGCGTATTGGGCAAAAAGGCACTTGATTATTCGGACGAGATCCATTACGCTGCCAATAAAACCTATGTGGAAGATGAGTATAATGAGAAGGGATTGCTGGACTGGGAGAAGTATATCGTGGAAAAGCATTTTGGTGATGTAAAAACCATAATGCTCATTGCTGCTGGCGGAGGAAGAGAAGTTCTCGGACTAAGCAGGATGGGTTTCAGAGTTGATGGATATGAATGTAATCCGGTACTGGTTGAATACGCCAGCAGACTTCTTCAAAAGAACAAGATTGAAAGCAGGATCACTCATCTGACCAGGAATACTGTTCCTTCAGAAGTCAGGCAGTATGATGCGGTTATCATCGGCTGGGGCGCATATTCTCATATCAAGGGAGGCAAGGCGAGGATTCAGTATCTTAAAAGTCTTTATCCCTTCATGCATAGGGGAAGCAGGTTGATGGTATCCTTTATATGGGTGAAGGAAAGGAACAGAAGAGACAGAATGATACAGAGAATATCAGGTTTCTTAGGTTTGTTTTGCAGGGGGGAGAGAGCGGAGCAGGGTGACAAGCTTGTACCCAATTATATGCATTATTTCAACGAGGACGAGATCAGGGCTGAATTTGCACAGGCCGGATTCAGGGTAGTGGAATATGATGAAGTCAGACACGGATTTATAGTAGGGGAGAAATCATAAGGAATTAAAAAGACAGAGCGACGTCTGGCACTCTTTTATCGTATTTTTTTAGCAGGATAAGGGTTCCTTCCTTCCCGGCATGCACTAGCTGAATGGTTTATCATCGAACGGACTTGTAAAAGGAGTGTCCGCTCCCTTGCTTCCACTGCCCCTTGGCATAGGGTTTGGCGGAACATGTGTCATCATAACCAGCGAAATCGAGTTATCGATATCTACAACACTGATTTCGGGTTTTTTATATTTCTTTTTAGGAATCATTTACATCGCTTGTTTCAACAGGGAAACAAAATACCGTTATCTAAAACAGGTTACAAATATAATTTATTATTCAATATTAGCAAAAAATTTAGTCCTGTCAAAAAAAATAAGTCTGAGAACTGAAATTGACAATCAAGGAATTAAATTGCAGGATATTGGCATTTTTAAAATGATCTCAATATACGTTCCTAAAACAGTTATGATTGATTTTGTCCCGGTGGTCCCTTATAAGTCAGATATGAATGGTCCGGCCGCTGGAAAAGGCCAATTCTCACAAACAGATTCAGCCTGATAAATCCGGCCATCATGGACATATTCCATTTATATTACTCTCAAATCTGTGAAGATCCGGATGTGTTGTGCCGTGATCGTTTACTGTCTTGCAGCCCTGGCAGGATAAAGATTGAAAGTTTTTAGTTCAATTTACGAAATTCTACAAATTCTTAGTATCTCATTACCGGATAAAGTTCCTATAAGAGAGATACTTACACAGGGGGGTTGCATTATTGGCAAAGAATAAGGAAACTGGCAATCATTAATCAATGGATTTTAATTGCCCACGAATGACAGAAACTATATAAATCTTTCACAAAATTATGTAACAGTTCCCCGGATTAAGAGGTATAACTTTATCCTCAAGTTACTGCACGCAATTATATAATGAGCTGGTGATATTGTGAATACCTCCGTTTTACTTAATAAAACCAGTTGCCTAAAGTAATACAAATAACCGGCTTGTTATATTTATTAATGAAGTATTACAAAGCAGGAGAAACAAAGTATTGACTTATGAGACAACCAAGGCTATTTTTCCTTTTCTTATTTTGTCTTTTTTCAGGGTTATTTGTTCCCTCAAATGCTCAGGTTAAGATAACTGACGGGCCTGTCCTGACGATGGATCAAAACTCCCTGCTTGAATTGGAGAGCACCAATAAGGGGTTGCTCATTCCACGAATAGCCATAAATAGTCTTATCCTTCCGGCCCCTCTGACAGCCCCGGTACCTGAGGGAATGATTGTATACAGCCTTGGAGGATCAATTCCAGATGGATTTTACCACTGGAACGGAACAATATGGATACCTTTTGCAACAGGATTTACCAGCCAATGGACAACCGCTGGCACCGGTATCTATTACAATACAGGGAATGTCGGCATCGGAACCATGGTGCCGGCAGAACGGCTGGAAGTGAATGGGAACATAAAAATTGGTGACGCCAATGCCGGTACTATCCGGGCCGCAAAAGAGTTGGTAATGCGCCAGGACGGGGATGTTTATGGCCCTTCAGTTCTCCGTTTGAGAAACAGGAACACGGAGAACGGAGCTATATTTGAGACAACTGACCCTGCCTTTACACTGGTTGATTTTATTTTCAGGGACTTTCTGCATCAGAGAAATATCAGGCTTGAATCCAGGGCTGAATACGCCAGAACCGGAACACCCTCATTTCATCTGGGTGGCCTGAGCCCTGACAGTCCGACGCTTTCCCTTGGAGATAATTATGCAACCTTCAGCAAAAATGTAAGGATAGGAGATTTTGTCATCCCTCTTACCGCACTTGATGTTAACGGGAAGATAACTCTCAGGGCAGGGGCATCAGCCGGGGCAGTTCTTGTTTCAGATGCTAACGGAACCGGTACATGGACTTATTCGGGAAGTGTTTATAATGTTCCCGTAACCAGATCTGTTTCTTCGACTTTGTTAAAAACCGAAACAATTGTCCTGGCTTCCGGTGATATAACACTTACTCTGCCGGTTGTTACCAGCGCTGATGACGGGCTGGCAATAACTGTGAAAAATACTGGTAATTACACTGATTTGATTACCGTTGTGCCGGAAGCCGGAAAGATAATTGACGCCGACACAGCTTCATTCTTTACCCGGTGGCGTGGCAGAACATTTATTGCTTCAGGGTCTGACTGGATAAGAAAGGAAAGGGAAACCAGGGCAGATAATATGTTTGATGTAGGTATGGCAGCAAGTTTTGCAACAATTGCAGAGGTTGTTGAATTCCTGAACATGCATATGACCGGACCATCTGTTGTCAGGCTGGGAGGTGGAACTTTCACAATAGATGCAACACAAACCATAAACCTCCCTTATCCTTTAACTTTTCAGGGAATTTCCTTTGGTGAAACAACAATAGAAGCTGCTGCCGGAGTCACAGGCAGCCCTTTGTTCATCTGCGAGACAGAATGCTATTTCAAGATGCTCACGTTTAATGGTGTTTCCAGTGCCCCCGGGAATGACGCAATTCACCTTGCAGGCAGTGGTGAGTATTTTGAGGTAAAGGATGCATATATTGTTGGTTTTAACAGGGGCATTGTTGTAACAACCGATAATGAAAGCTGGATTTTTGAGATTGACTTCGAAGATTGTGCCGGAGCAGGTATCGAAGTAGCAGCAGGTGCCGCAAGCGGGGGTACATTAAAAATCTCGGAATGTGATTTTATAGGATGTGCAAAAGGGATAAACCTTTTATCCGGTGTATCCGAGACGGTTTCTGTTATGGACTGTACTTTTTATAATTCAGCAGGGGGAAGCGACACAGGTATTCTGTATAATCCTGACAGCTTTACATCATTTGAAGCATTATTTGTTACAAATACTGCCTGGAATAATGAGGGCGCTTTCATCAGCGGCTTTGATTTCACCCGTTCAGATGGCAGAGATGCTGATGCCTACATTGAGAACAATGCAGGGACGGGAGATATGAATCCTCATTGTGAAATCAATGTGGTAAACAATACATTAACAACGACTTGCAGCATTGCAAATGCCTGGTATAAGATAAACTGGTTGAATACAAGCTCATTTACCTGCAAGTTTTTAATTGACAACAACCGATTCTCATACCAACCCCTGAATTCAAGAGATCTTTTTATATATGTTTCAGGGAATGTTTCAGTAAACAGCAACAACAGGGTCATTACGGTTGGCATAGTAAAAAATGGAGTAACCACGACTCGCTACGGAGAGACATCATTACGAGTTACAACAATGAATCAGCCGTTCCAGTTTTCCACAGTTATTCACCTGGAAGATGCACACAAGGGTGATTATTTCGAGTTGTACTGCTCTACAGTTAACAGTGGAGATATTACCAGGTTTCAGGATATTAACATCCTTGTTGATTCAAAATGATTATTCTTTTATCTGTAAATAAAACAAGAACTCTCAAATCAATTTTCATAAAGTGTTAAAGAAAAAGACCTCCATAAAGCCACTGAACAGTGTAATAATTTTTGCACTGGCTCTTTTCCTGAATCATCCCGGACTGAGCCAGGGTTTGATTATTTCACCCGGCACAAGCCTTGTTGGCTCCGGAGGTAATATTGTTCTTATCGGGGATGCAGTAAATGACGGTTATGTCAGTAATAACAACAATACGGTGATATTTTCAGGAACTACCCAGTGGTTAAGCGGATCAACACCGGTCCTTTTTAATAATCTTATTGTTGCTTCAGGCAGTACGACATCCATTCTGACTCCGGGTCATACACTATCCGGAATTCTGCTAAGCAACGGTATATTGAATTCAAACGGGAACATGACACTTCTTTCCACGGTAACTCAGACAGCGCTTATTGATGGCAGTGGCATCGGCGGGGTGTTTGGCGACGTAACAATGCAACGTTACCTTTCTTCAGGCTTTGGATACAAATACTTCAGTTCCCCTTTCCAGGTGGCCACTGTTGGCGAGTTTGGCGACGATATGGACCTCACTGCACCATTTGCAGCGTTTTACAGGTACGATGAGGGCCGGACAACTTCGGGATGGGTCAGTTGGTCGAATCCTTCATGGGTGTTAAATCCGATGTGGGGCTATGCAGTAAATTTCGGTTCTTCACCAGATGCCAACACTGTGGATGTCACCGGCATAGTCAATAACGGCAGCCGGTCACTTACTCTCTATAATAACAACAATCTTTATACAAAAGGATTCAATCTTATTGGAAATCCTTATCCTTCTCCAATCGATTGGAATGCCCCTTATGGATGGACTAAAGCAAATATCGATGATGCTCTTTATTATTTCGAAAGCAGTACCACGGATCAGTATGGAGGTACTTACAAAACTTACATGAATGGTATTTCGAGCGATGGATTTGCCACTAATATTATCCCTTCAATGCAGGGATTCTTTGTTCATGTTTCCGATGGCGCCTGGCCGGTGACCGGTATCCTTTCTATGAATAACGATGTCAGAATAAATAATCTGGCACATCCTTTTATAAAATCAGACGTGAAAGGAGAAAAACCTCATTTAAGACTTGTCTCGGGTTATTCCGATGATTCGACCTCTTTTGATCCCCTGGTAGTCTATTTCGACGAGAAGGCAACTTATAATTTTGACGGTCAGCTTGATGCGCTTAAGCTTTTTAATACAGACGAGAAAGTGACTAACTTTTATTCCTTTGGCGATGATGGTTACAGGCTATCCATTAATGCTCTGCCTGTGACAGATGAAGATCTCTGTACTGTCAGGCTCGGTATAAAAACAGACAGAGATGGGGAGGTAGTATTTAAAATCGGAAAACTCGAAGGTGATATCCTCTATAATACTATCTACCTGTCAGATATAATTACAGGTAGCAGGCAGGAACTGCAATCTGGCAAACAATATAAGATCAACCTGATAGCTGATCATTATCAGAACAGATTTTATCTTAATCTTTCCAGAAACATTACTGATATTCCGGATCTGCCTTCGATTGAAGACTGGATTAAAATATATGCGGTTAAAGGAATTCTTAAAGTTGATATCAGGCTTCAATCACTTAAAAGCGGGACAATACAAATTAGCAGCCTGCTGGGGAAGACTCTTGTTTTTTACAAGATTTTTGAGCCAGGCAATTACAAGTTTAATCCAGGACTGAAACCCGGAATCTATATTGTCACTTTTAACTATGATAAAAAAAGTATCTCGGAAAAGTTATTTTTTGAGAGTCAATGAAATTTACATCCACAATGAAAAGCTTACACAGATATGGTTTCCAAAGATAATTCTCCTGGCAGAACATTTGTTGATATCCACCAGGGCAGGCAGACAGAAAAGGAACTGCTTAGTCAGAACGGGCAACTGCAGCAAAGCCTTATTGAGCTGACTTCCCGGCTGGAATCTGCCAATAAGGACCTTGAAGCTTTTACTTATTCGGTTTCTCATGACCTGCGCGCTCCTCTTCGTGCTGTTGACGGATTCTCAAAGTTTGTTTTGGAGGAGTATAAAGATAAACTCGACTCTGAAGGTAAACGCTTGCTGAACCTGATCCGGAGAAACGTTCAAAAAATGGATCAGCTTATTATTGACATGCTTGCAATGTCAAGGATTTCAAGAAGAGGACTTACTCTCTCCTGTATCGATATGACTCAGATGGCATTCTCATTGTTCAAAGAGCAGGCAACACAGGAGGATTTTGACAGAATAGAATTGACGGTTAAATCACTGCCTGAATCTTATGCTGATCTGACTGGTATCAGGCAGGTATGGGCCAACCTGATTTCTAACGCAATTAAGTTTTCTTCAAAAGAGAAGAACCCGTCAATTAAAATCTTCGGCCGCTCTGAGGATGGATTTAATGTTTATTATGTTGAAGACAATGGGGTTGGATTTAATCCGGAATATACTAATATGTTGTTTGGTGTTTTTAAGCGGTTACATAAGTCGGATGATTTTGAAGGAACGGGAATGGGATTGGCTATTGTACAGCGCATCATTCACCGTCATGGCGGAGAAGTGTGGGCAGAAGGGACAGAGGGGAAAGGAGCAACTTTTTCTTTCAGTCTGCCGGTGAAGAAAAGTGGCCGGTGACCGGATGTTTAATGCCATGTGACCGGGCGATTGGCTATATTTATTTTGAGCGGAAATGGGGAAAAGACAAAAATCGGACGAGCTTATCAGGACTGATAATGAACTTGCTTTCCATCACAGGGCGAAAGAAAAAAGTGCTGCTGAATTAATCATTGCCAACAAAAAACTTGCAATTCAAAACAGGGAAATGGAAAAAAGGGCGGCAGAGTTGGTTATTGCCAACAAGGAACTTGCATTTCAAAACCAGGAGAAGGAAAAAAGGGCAGCAGAGTTACTCATCGCGAACAAGGAACTTGAGCAATTTACTTATATAGCTTCACACGATCTTCGGGAACCCCTGCGTACAGTATCTAATTATATGCAGGTATTTGAGGAGGATTACATTGACCAGTTGGATGACAATGCACGGAAATATCTTCATGCAGTAAATAATGCTACAAACAGGATGTCCATGCTTATCAAATCACTATTGGATTTTTCCCGGTTAGGCCGTAATGCTAAACTCACTTATGTCGACTGCAAAAAACTGATTGAAGATGTGATTGCTGATCTTGATAACATGGTAAAAACATCAAACGCTGTAATTGAAGTGACCGGAATGCCAAAACTGAATCTATATGAATCTGGCATACGTCAGGTGTTTCAAAATCTTATTTCCAATGCCATTAAATTCCGGCAAAAAGGTACACAGCCCGAAATTCAAATCGGTTCGGAGAAAGGAGATGAAAAATGGAAATTCTCAGTAAGTGATAATGGGATTGGAATCGATCCTTCCCATTTTGAGCGGATTTTCAACATTTTTCAACGGCTGCACAATAATGAGGAAGAGTATGAAGGATACGGAATAGGGCTTGCCAATTGTAAGAAAATAGTCCAAATGCATCAGGGAGAAATCTGGGTCGAATCAAATATCGGACAGGGGACTACCTTTTATTTCACCATACCAAATCTAAAATAATGAATAGAAATCTAAGGTGTATTATGTTGGTTGATGACAATCCTGATGATAATTTCTTTCATGAACGGGAGATTAAAAAAGATCATCTTGCAGCTACTGTTGTTGTAAAAAACTCAGGAATGGAAGCACTGGAATATCTGAAATCAAAGGAAGATGTTACACGTTTGCCGCCTGATCTGATATTTCTGGATATTAACATGCCTGGCATGAACGGATGGGAATTCCTGGAGGAATATAGTTTGCTGGATAATAAATTTCAAAGTGATGTATTGATTATCATGCTGACAACTTCAGATAATCCTGACGATGAAGAGCAGTCCAGAACATGGAGAAATGTTTCTGATTACATAACCAAACCATTGACTAAAGATAAAATGAAAGTAATCGTAAACAAATACTTCAAATTGCCTGACCACTGACGAAATGGACAACAAGGCCGGTTTACTGTTGATTGTTGACAACCCGGGTGAGGTGGTACCTGCATTCAGGGTATTGGCGAAAATCAACTTTTCAAATAATGATTTACCGGCTGCTTGTTAAAAAGAAGCCGGATACAAAAAAAAACTGAAAAATGCCTTCGAAAAAACTGTTAAAAATTCTGTTTGTTGAAGACCTGCCGTCAGATGCCGAGCTGGCAATTATTGAATTACGAAAGGCAGGACTGAACTTTGAGGATATGAGGGTTGATGCCAGGGACGAATTTATCAAAGCTCTTAAAGAATTCAGCCCGGATATTGTAATTTCCGACTATATGATGCCTGGCTATAATGGCTTAAAGGCGCTCGGAGATGCCCGTGAGTATAATCCGGAATTACCGTTTATCCTTTACACCGGCTCAATGAATGAAGAAATAGCCGTTGAGTGCTTAAAAGCCGGGGCAGATGATTATATAATCAAGGAACATCCGGCCAGGTTGCCTTTTGCAATAAACGAGGCTCTTGATATAAGATTGAGAGAAAAGGAAAAAAGAGCCGGAGAACTGTTACTAAAGGAAAACGAGGAGAAACTTCAAAGCATTTTCAGTGCCGCACCTGTTGGTATAGGGCTGGTTGTAAACCGGGCCTTTATGGAAGTAAATGACACTTTTTGCACCATGACGGGTTATTCATGGAAGGAACTCATCGGCAAAAGCTCAGAAATGATCTATGCGACTAAGGAAGAGTATGAAAGTTCGGGGATTGAGAAATACAGGCAGATTGCTGAAAAAGGTTCCGGGTCAGTGGAAACACGTTTCAAATGTAAAGATGGCAGAATATTGAATGTAATCCTGAGTTCGGCCCCTCTCGATAAGGATGACCTGTTGAAGGGAGTGACTTTTATAGTTTTGGACATCACCGAGCGTAAGCTGGCGGAGGAGGCATTGCGGGAAATTGAAGAAAAATACCACCTGCTTATAGAAACTGCAAATGAATCAATTATCGTCATTCAGGATGGATTGTTCAGGTATGTCAACAGAATCACCACAGAACTGTTGGAGGTCTCTTCAGTGGATGACCTCATTGACAGACCATTTCCCGGATTCATCCACCCGGATGACAGGAAGATGGTGATTGAAAACTACAGGCGACGGGTAGCAAACGAAGAAGTAATACATCGATATGCCTTTAGGGTGATCACTGCTACAGGATTAACCAAGTGGGTGGAAATAAGTGTGGTTCAGATTGATTGGAATGGCAAACCAGCCACAATGAGTTTTCTGTTTGACGTCACCGGGCGTGAGCAGGCATATGAAGTATTGAAAGAAAGTGAAGGGAAATACCGCAGGATCTTTGAGAATGTACAGGATGTTTACTTCGAGACATCAATGGAGGGTACCATTCATGAGGTCAGCCCTTCCATTGAGCTTCTTTCTAAAGGACAGTATAAGACTAACGATCTGATCGGGAGGCAAATGTACGATTTTTGTTCCGATCCGGGTGAATGGGTTGCTCTCATTTCCCAATTAAGAGAATTTGGAACTGTTACTGATTTTGAGATCACAATGAAGAACAAAGACAGTTCTGATGTCCCTTGTTCTGCTTCATTTAAGATTTATGTTGATGCCCGGGGAGACCCACGTAAAATCATTGGAAGTATGCGTGACATCACTTACCGGAAATTTGCGGAAGAAGAACTGAAAAAAAAGCAATCACAGCTTATAAATGCACACATCATCGCACACCTGGGTTCATGGGAATATAATGTGGAGGAAGACATATTTATTTTTAATGATCCATTTTATGCATTATTCCGGACAACTGCCGAACAGGTCGGCGGATACAGAATGAAATCCGGAGAGTATGCAAAACGCTTTATTCATCAGGATGACATAGATCTTGTCAATTCGGAAACAAGAATGGCCATTGAAACTGATGATCCGAATTTCAACCGGCAGCTGGAGCATCGTATTATTTACGCTGATGGTGAAACAGGTTATATCACTGTCCGGATATTTATTAAAAAGGATAAAAATGGGAAGACTATAAGAACATTTGGAGTCAATCAGGATATAACCGAACAGAAACGTGCAGTGGAATCATTGAGAAAAAGTGAACTGAGATTTAAGCAGATTTCCGAGCACTCGGCTGAGTGGATATGGGAAGTAGACAAAAACGGGGTTTTTACATTTTCCAGCCAGACTGTAAAAGAAATATTAGGGTATGATTCTAAAGACATTATTGACAAGAATCATTTTTACGACTTTTTCAATCCCGTAGTCGGAGAAAAACTGAAGAAAGCAATATTGAATTTATTTAAACGAAGAGTTGGCTTTAGAAATTTTACAAACAGCAACCTGCACAAGGATGGGAGAGAGGTAATTCTTTCCACCAGCGGGATCCCGATATTTGATAGCGGAGGTAACTATATCGGGTTTCGCGGTGTCGACAGAGACATTACCGAAAGCAAGAATGCAGAAGAGGCGCTGCGAAAAAGCGAGGAAAAATTCCGGTCAATAATGGAAAACTCGGCAGATGCCATTTTCATCATCGATCAGAAGGGACAGCACCAGTATGCCAATAAGGCAGCTACTGATATGCTTGGTTATACATCTGATGAGATACTGAGTAAAACAATCTTTGATATTACTCCCCCGGATAACATAGATACATCCTTTGAGCTTTTTAAAAAAGTACTGAGTGAAGGCAAAGTTTATGCTGAAGTCTATCTTAAAAGAAAAGATGGCAGCTACGTTGCTGCCGATCTGAACTCGGTCTTATTGCCAGGAGGAATGGTGTATGGCAGTTGCAGGGATATTTCGGAGAGAAAACAGGTTCAGGAGGAGTTGAAAAAATCCCGTGAGAACCTCGAGGAAATCGTTTATGAACGGACAAAAGAACTTAATAATGCAAAGAAAGAAGCAGAGAAAGCAAATAGGGCAAAAAGTGAATTCCTGGCAAATATGAGTCATGAGATCCGAACCCCGATGAATGCCGTCCTGGGCTACTCGGAATTATTAAACTACACAACAGTTGATCAGACTCAAAAGGATTACATTAATTCAATCAAATCGAGTGGCAAAAATCTTCTCACCCTGATAAATGACATCCTTGACCTTTCAAAAATAGAAGCAGGTAAACTTGATCTTGAGTATGGTTATATTGACACCTCTGCTTTCTTTAATGAGTTTAAAAGTATCTTTTCTCTTAAAATTACTGAAAAGCAATTAAAATTCATTCTGGATATTGCCTCCGGAACACCACCCCTTATCTTTATTGATGAAGTGCGGGTTCGCCAGATAGTTTTTAATCTTATCGGAAATGCAATCAAATTTACATCAGATGGCAGAATTGTGCTTAGAGTATATACAGAAGACCCTCAGATTGTGGATTCCCCGAATGAGAAATTTGAAGAATTGATTGATCTGATAATTGAAGTTGAGGACACCGGGATCGGGATTTCAAAAGACCTGCAGAACTTGATTTTTGAACCGTTTGTTCAGGAAAGAAAGTATAAAGATTACGGGGGTACAGGACTGGGGCTGACAATAACAAAAAGACTTACAGCGCTAATGCACGGGACCATCCAGGTTCAATCAGAGCCAGGTATGGGAAGCACATTTTCTGTCAGAATTCCTGGGATAGTGTATCTGAAAAATCTCTCAAGGAAAACTACGGGTACTCCGATTAACCCGGAAGAAATTGTTTTTGAGAAAGCTACAGTTATTATTGCTGACGATGTTGAACATAACAGAAGCTATCTCAGAGATGCTCTGAAAAACACCAGGCTGAAGATAGTTGAAGCAAAAGATGGAATTGAAGCCTATACAATTGCAAAGGAAATTATTCCTGATCTGATTATTGCTGATATACAGATGCCTGATCTGGACGGATTCCAGTTATTAGACAAACTGAAAAGTGATGAGAAGCTGAGAAAGATACCTGTTGTTGCCTATTCTGCATCGGTTTTAAAAGCCCAGAAGGAACGGATCCGGAAAAGTGAATTCTCGGGACTTCTGATAAAACCGGTTGAAATCGCAGAACTATATTTCGAACTGATGCGTTTTCTGCCATATAAGTCAACCAGGGCGACAGAACCCGGTAAGTCCCTGTCGGAGGCTGGTTCTATCAGAGAAATTACCAATCTGCCGGAACTAATTCATTCCCTCAACACTGAATTTTATACAACCTGGAAAACATTTTCTGTTACACAGCCTATCAGGGAAATCAGCGATTTCGGCAACAATCTGGTTCATCTCGGTACAAATCATAATTCGAGCTTTATTACGGATTATGGAAAGGAATTAATCAGTGCAGCCAATAGTTATAATATTGAAGCAATATTGAAACTCATTGCAGGATATTGTGGTATTATTGAGCATCTTAAAGAATCATTAAAAGAAGCAGGTAATGAATAGCCATACTGACATACAATCGTTTATCCCTTCTATCCTTATAGTCGATGATAATCCAAAGAATCTTCACGTATTAGCTAAGCTATTGCAGGAGAATAATTATGAAATCGAATTTGCCACCAGCGGCAGAGTTGCCCTGGCGTGGATAGTTAAGAGGAAGTTTGATCTTATATTACTCGACATCAATATGCCTGAAATGGATGGATTTGAAGTATGCAGGGAGATAAGGTCAAATCCTGACATGAACAATGTACCTGTAATTTTTCTGTCGGCAGAGATTGAACGGGAGAGCATATTGAAGGGGTTTGAGCTCGGGGCACAGGACTACATTACCAAGCCATTTGACGGGCGGGAACTTTTTGCCAGGGTCAGGACTCACCTTGTACTGAAAGATAGTCTTGAAAAACTGGCAAATCTTAATAAATCACTTGAAGATAAAGTATTCGAACGAACCCGGCAACTGAATGAAGCAAATAATAAACTGGAGGCCACAAATCTGAAATTGCTCGACCTCGACAGAGCAAAATCAGAATTTTTAAACCTGATCAGCCATCAGATCCGTACTCCCCTTAACGGTATCATTGGTCCTTTGGAGCTGCTGAAGGGGACAGTTTCTCAGAGCGAGATCACTGACCTGGTTGATATTCTTGACATTTCTGTCAGAAGACTGGAAAAGTTCGCTGTAAATGCCCTCCTGATAACAAACTTAAAAACAGGGAACTTTGAATCAGGCAAAGGCAGAATTCATTTCTCAAATCTGATCAGCGAAGTTGTGGAGAGTATGAACGATAAATTTCAATCAGGAAGTATTCATGTTGAAAAGCATGATAAAACAGCCGGATATTTTATCTCCGGTGAGGCTGAGCTGATAAAAAAATGCATTTCTCTGATACTCGATAATGCGGTTACTTTTTCTCCGCGCGACAGCGCCATTGAAATCAATACATACGTTGAGAATAAAACTATTATTTGTGAAATTAAAGATGAAGGGCCCGGATTCGCGAATGGTACTATTGCCAAAGCATTTGAACTATTCGCTACAGGCGATCCATGCATGGACACAGGTATCGGGATAGGACTCCCTATTGCCAAAATGATAATGGATAAACATGGTGGAAGCATAATCATTGTGAACAATCCGGAGGGCGGCGCTTCAGTGAAACTGCTGTTTCATAACAGTATTGTGGATTATACAACCATGGATTCTAAAATCAGAAACCTTTAAGATTTTCTGATGAAACCCACATGCATCAAATACACAAACACGTATGAATATAATTTTCAAACATGTGCGGTTCTCCCGCACAGGCGGGAACCTTTAAAATAACTTATATGCGGATAAACCAGGCTGATGTTTTTATTCAGCCATCCGTTTTAACTGAAAGATCAGGGTTACCCGGCAAAAGCAAATCCGGTCATCGTACCATGACCTTTCCGGTAAACCGCTTCTCTCCCGAAATGATTTCCACAAGATAGATCCCCGGACGATCCGGTTCCTCTATCTGAATTATCGAATCCCTGCTGAACAACTTGTCGTGATGAATACCCAACGGCATCCCTGTCAGGGTAAGAACTCTGATAGTCCCTTTGAGTCCGTCCCATTCTTCCGATAAGGCAGCAATGTTGATCAGATCGTAAGCAGAATAGATTTGAAACTGATCACCCTTTACCTCTGGTATCACAACTTCATACTGATTTCTTTCCACGGTAAGCACGAACCTGTCAGCGACAGGACCTTCAGCGACATCAAAAGTATATTCAGCGATGGCTTTGAGGTCTATAGTCTTATTGGCTGATTTGTCAGTCAGAAGAATTCTGAAATCGCTGAGTCCTTCAATCTGGCGTGCACTGATTGTCAGTATGCCTTTAGAACCTCTGCCTGGCACCAGGTTCAACGGGATTGCAGTTACATTTTCAGGGAATGGGAGCCCGTTGATTATCATTCTGGCACTTCCGGACAATGAGGTAATTGAGGGACCATTGGTTTTGATGTTCAATTTAACTGCATCAAAATCAAGGTCAATCCCTTCCTTCGCATTATCGTCGAACCGGATAACCGTTTCATCCGATTTTCCGTTCTCTGATACTGCAAGGCGGATAAGCGGGATTGAACCACCGGGACCCTTGTATCTCGGAGTCGAGTTGTGCTCCCTTGCTGAAAGCGGGATCTTAAATGCATTCCCCGTACCGGAGGTTTTAACAAAGAAACCCTGCATTGGCGGGATATGTCCGTTAGCACCCTCGGGAGTTCCCACTCCATTGACATAAGTGTACTGAATATTGTCTTTGGTAAAGAAGACAGCCTTACTGGTGTTCAATGGATAATCGGGAAGATTTACAATAGCATCCCATGACAAACCGCTTGTGAATGGATTTCCAAGCAGATTGAATCCGTAGTTTCCCGATCCCGGTTCGGCGCCGGAATAAGCAAGCGGGATGTTTTCAAGACCTGAGGTGTTCAGAAGCCCGTCAAAGGTAAAGGTGTAATCGCTGCTGCTGTAATAATCATATCCTCTGCCCAGCGAAAGATCGTAGAACCTCTGGCCGTAGCTTCCTGTAGAGTATATGTAGCCGTCAGAAGCGATCCAGCCTTCTTCGGTTGTGCCTGTATAATTCCCTTCAATGAACTGTGCCAGATCCTGGGTATGAGCTTCAAATATTGAAGCAGGTATTGACGGGGTTACCGGCGCTGAAATATAATGCCACCTGTAAGCTCCGGCTTCTGCTTCTCCACCGGTGAGGAACAGTTCAATGTTCTCGGTCCCGTTGTCAGTGTAAGAATCAAGTATAAGCGAAGCTGTACCTGTAGCATCCGATTTCAGGTTGAGGGTGCCGTTGTTGGTCAGTGAGGCAAAGGTGGCTGATCCTGCCGGACCGATTGTAAGTGAGGCATTCTGTCCTATTGCCACTGAATTGGCCAGGCCTGTTACCGGTCCTGAGATCACTGGCTGATTTGCAACAGAGGAGGTAATCAACACTGCTGATGATCCCGTTGGAATCCCGCCTGTCCAGTTGGTGGCTTCATTCCATTCTGTTGTTATTCCGAGCCACGTGCCATCAGAACTGTTATTGTTCACTACGCCCTGGGCATCATCAAAGTAGGTATCATTCTTGAATGTTGCCGGCGAGTTCGTATGACCGTAGGTTCCAGGCTGCTGTCCGTTTCCTCCGAGGATCAGTGAAGCGGAACTATGGGTGAAGGACCCAAGATTTACAATGGATCCGGCTGCAATTGAAAAGGCATCAGCTGCAATTATTTCAGACTTTAGAGTAACTACCATGCCCGGATTGTTTATTACCAGTTGGTTTACGGTTGGAGGCAGCCCGTCTCCTGCATTCTGGTTGACAGATCCGTTATAGACATAATTTGCCTGCCCGCTGTAGGTGCGGGAACCTGCTGCCCTGATGTTTCCTCCGGTTGAGCCGAATGTTCCGGCGGTAACTCCGTAACGGTCAGTGATCCCGAGAGTGGCTGCTTCGGAAAGCGTGAATGACCCGTCGGTGCCGGTGATGTAAGAAGGAGTTTCTCCTGTACCCATCTGGAGCCACGATCCGTTATCAACACTGAAGTCGATTATATTGCTTAGTGTTCCTGTTCCTGAAAACATCTGCACAGGTCCGCCGCCATTGAATACAACCGCCCCCCTGCCCGAAGATGTTTCGGTTATACTGCCTCCGGTAAATGAAAAATTGCCTGCAATATTCAGATAGGATGTTGCAGTGCTTGTTGATCCTGAGTTGAAATTCAGGATTCCTGCTTCCTGATAATAATTCCCGTAAATCGCCAGTGTCCTGGAATTGTTATCACTGGTAATGGCAATGCTTCCGGTTCCGCTGCTGATAAGCCTGAAATCGCCCTGAACAGTCATGTCGGCATTTACAGGCGCAGTGATCTGCTGAGCAGGACAATTCCAGGTAAATTGGCCAAAAGTCTGGCCAAGGCCTGATGGCGCCGAATTCACAACACCCTGTATCAGGCACTGTGAGCCGGCATCCCATTCAGCTGCCGGCACCGTTCCGCCGTCTGAATTATGTATATACCCGGATTCTTCTGT
>JAVEXG010000065.1:0-17742 GCA_034004115.1 Bacteroidales bacterium
GGTGATTCCATCCAGTAAGAATTCCATTTCAGGTTTGGTTAGTTTTGATACTCCGCACAGATACGGAATCAGCAAATATACCGAATTAAACATGATAATGTTCCGGTGGAAGAAAAGTAGCACGAAGAAGGAAGACGGAAGGAGTGAGGCATAATGCTTTATTCAACCCGCTCCGGGGTTGGCAACATATTGGCATCACTTTACCACGGGTGTGACCGTGGCTATTGGACTTCAAGGCCTCAGGCCTTGATCCGGGCTGACACATGGAAATTGCTCATGCCTCAAACCTCACCCCTCACGCCTTACTCCACCCTGAACACTTCCTTCGCCCAGATCCACTCTCCTTCCTCACTGACACCGCAGACTGATATCTCATAAAGCCCCGGCTGATCCGATGTGCGGAATACAACTTCAGCTTCACCACGACTGTCAGTTTTCAACGCCGGCTCCCAGAACAGGGTGTTCCTGAGGTCGGGAATCCGGTCGCGGCTGCCTGCCGGTTCCTGGCCGGCGGGATGCACGAACACTTTCGGGGCCTCCACCGAACGGTAGGGCAGTATGGCCGCATAATCCTGCATGATAACGTCGCCGAAATCCCCTTCGCGGGTGATTACATTGACGATGCCGTGAAGTATAAGATCGCCTGTGAGATATGGTGTCATCACAACCTCTATCTTTTCAACCTTTTCCGGATCAAATCCGGCAAGGATGTTCAGATCGTTTATAATTACTCCGTCAATCATCACAAGTGGCGGTACCTCGTAATATTTTCCGGTAAGCGGATTGGTGATATTAAATTCATAGCCCGAGTCCCTGTTTCTCAGGATGACGCCCGGAAGCAGTTCGAAAAACACCTCCTGCATTACCGGAAGGCTAATGTAATTGTCGAGGTATACCTCCATTTCGGGAATGCCGTAAAACCTCGGTTTTTTTGTTCTGCTGTCGTTATTCTCAGGAGCGTCCCTGTATCCCGGTGTTCCGTAAATCTTTCCTGCCTGGAAATTGAAACTCAGTTCCGAAAAGGCGGTCAGCTGAAATTCATTCAGGGTGTCACGCACACAATTCAACTGTGGAAGCAGGGGCGGGAAAGGGGTATCGATTTCCATAACCATATTGCTGCCGGCATTTCCGGGCTGAATTATAAGAATCCTTTCATGGCTGTCGGCAGGAAGCAGTAGGTCGAACCTGCCGTCGGGCCTGATACGCGCGTGATAGAATTCCGCTTTCTTTCCCCGTACCGACGCATAAAGAAAACGCGACGAATCGACTGTGCCTGAATCGCGGTATCTGACCGACCCGGAAAGATAATGGCCGGTGCTTTCGAACCTGTAATCCCCTGAAAAATTTCTACGGTCAGCTTTAATACCCTCTGCAGGAGGAAGGGCGGAAGTCCCTGCCGGGACCACCGAAACACTAAGGCTCAGAGGCTTTCCGGATCCTGAACCGTGAGTCTTTATTTTAGCAGTAACCTGTTTCCTTCTTCCGGTTAGGCTGTCAGTTGTTATAGCAGCACCGGCCTTCTTTATTTCCCGAATGCCGCCGCTAATCTTTTCGGGCAGCTCAGGACGGAAATATTCGTCCGGCGCGCCAGGATTGAAAATCTCAATTTCGCTGATAAAACAATTATCCGGCAGGTAGTTCTTCATGTAACCTGAATATGCCCTCAGCTTGTATGTTCCTGAGCTGAGCGTGTCGGGGATAAGCAGATCGCCGCTGCCCCTTCCCCCCGGGAGGCCGAACCGTGCCTGAATCACCGGCCTGTTCCATGGATTGATGAGCTCCACATAGGCTACAAGGCTTCCCGAAGGCGGCTGCCCCTGCTCCCTTCCGGTGATGAAGATGCTGAACCAGATGGTTTCGCCTGAAACGTACATCCGGCGATCGGTGTGAAGAGCCAGAACCTCTCCTGCGAATGCTTCTGCTGCCGGAGCAGGAGCTGTCAGAAATGCCGGGAGAAGCATCAGAAGTACCGGTATAATTATATTATTTCTCATTTGTCCTTGCGATAGTCGCGCCAGAACGACGGCATTTCACTTGTGCCCCTGGTAGTGCAATCGGCGCACTCCTTGTAGGTTGTAATAACCCAGAACGGAGGGATCTCGTCGCTGTAGTCCTCTATTACCCAGTAATCTGTCTCGAAGCCTGCCGAAGGAAGGACCCCACTAAGGGTATCGGTGGCGCAATAGGAAAAGAAGTGCGGCAGTCCGTAGAAATGGTCTTTAATGAAAAGCCGCTTTTCAGTAACCGCTGATACGCTGAAATATCCGAGAACTGTTTCATCCCGATCGGTGCACGATCGGATATTCCCCGCAATAGCTGAAGGAGTCAGGTCATATAGGTTTCCCACCTCCTGTGAAACGTCACTGACCCTTTCCCAGAAGTTGTATTCCTGTTCGTTGAGGGAGTATTGCCTGAGCAGGATGCTGTACCTCTCCTTAAGCCTGTCGGTCTCGTGGGTAATGTAGGTCACCGGATATCTGGTGACTTTCGCCTGGCTGTAAGGTGTTGTGTTCTTTATCAGGATCCTGTCGGACCTCTTGGTGATATAGCAAACTCTTTTTGTAACCGCATACGGGATACGGTACTCCCAGGTCTCAGTGTAATCCCATCTGTAGAAGCGGCATTCTCCTGTCTTATCCAGGGCGTCGGCATAGATACGGGCTCCCTCATCAATGTTCATGGTGTCCCTTGCGTCGTTTATCATGACTTTCTCGTAGTAGAGCGAATCGATTGGCGGAACGGGTTTCATTTCCATGAAATCGGTCTCATATTCCCTGCCGCCTAGGAGTACCCTGAGCGAATAGGAAGCTCCCACACGCCCCCTGAACAGAACCGAATCGGTGCAATAGGTTCCGGGGGACGATTCGGTCAGTGTTGTAACAGTCCCGTCATCATCGGTTACTGTCACAACAGCCCCGGTAACAGGCACCTTCTTATTCAGCATTTCACCAAGAGGCTGAGACCTGGCAAGCCTTATCCTGTTCACCCTGTCCTGGTCGGTGATCATGCCTTCCACAACAAGAGTCTCACCGGTCATCTCCGAATCGGGGACGAATTCCGTGGTGCATCCGGTTATGACCGAAAGCAGAATTGCAAACAATATACGGGTAAGCCTGTTCATATCACATTAAAAGTCGAAATTCAATGAAAGCGAAGGTATCGGCCTGCCGAAAACCGACAGGTAGTAGCCTTTCACCATACCTCCTTCGTTTTTGAAAAATACGGAATACACATTCTTCCTTCCCGTTACATTATAGATTGAAAAAATCCAGTGGGGATTTGCCAGTTTCTTAAGCCTCAGGTCGCCGCTTATCTTTACCGAAAGGTCGAGCCTTGAATAATAAGGCAACCTGAATTTGTTCCTTTCCGAATAGTGCATCAGTACCACATCGCCGATAGAATAGGTCGAAACGGGATATGTAACAGGCCTTCCGGAGCTGTAATTGTAGTTTGCAGAGAGGCTTACACGCCTGGAATAGATGTAGTTCAGTGTTAAAATTAGGTTGTGAGGGCGGTCGAAGCTGGCCGGGAACCAGTTGCCCGAGTTGATCAGTTCCTCTTCGAAGCCTGTAAGATTCCTTAACAGGATCCTCGACCAGGTGTACCCTGCACTCCACCTTGCCCTGCCCTCAGGTTTCCTGACCAGCAATTCCATCCCGTAGGCCTTGCCCCTTACATTCACCAGGTCCCTTTCGAGATATTCGTTCATTACAAGATCGGTGCCTCCCTTGAAATCGATCATGTTGTTGATCTTCTTGTAATAGATTTCAGCAGAAGCTTCTACCCTGTTTCTGCTGAGCATCCTATAAAACCCGGCAGCGAACTGGTCGGCCGACTGAGGCTCCAGGTGATAGTCGCTCAGCTTCCAGGTGTCGGTGGGAGATATCGCGGTTGTGTTTGTAAGCAGATGAAGATACTGGTTGGTGTGATTATAGCTGAGCTTAAAGGAACTGCTGCTTCCGGCCCTGAAGTTGGCCGAGAGCCGGAACTCGGGCTTTGCATAGTTCCTGTATATCCTGTTCGCTTCAAAAGACAGCGTATCGGCAACTGTTGCAATATTCCTCGGAAAGCCCGGGCTGTAGGTGATGACTGTCTGAGGGCCAAATGCATGGAAGGTTCCGAGACGGATTCCGCCGCTTACCGAAAGGAAGCTGGTTACGGTGAAATTGTCTTCGAGCCAGACAGCAGTTTCAAGTGCTTTCTGCCTTTGTATCGAGTTTGGGATAACAAGCGATGCGGCATCGGCCGGCAGATAGTCGCCGGGAATGACGCTGTGCCTGCTTAGGTCGGTCCCGAAGCTGATCTCGTTCCTGCCCGTGAACCAGTTGAATTCGGCTTTGAGCCCGGTGGTGTTTATCCTGTGATGAAGTGAAAACGATTCCTCCGGCACCCTGAGGCTCGAAATGTCATAGCTGTAACTACTGTTGCTGAGCGTAAGGGACGAGAAGAAACGGCTGTTGAAATAGTGACGCCAGCGCATTGAGGCTATGCTGTTAGTGTAGTTGTATGTGGTGTCGGAGTTAAGTCTGAAGGCGTCATTGCTGAAATATCCCGACGCATCGATCTTGTTTTTCCTCCCGAGATCCCAGGTGAGCCTTCCGTTGAGATCGTAGAACATGGCCCTGCTGTTCCTGAGCTCCGGATCCTCAAGAAGCTTCAGTATCCAGTTTGAATAGGTTCTTCTGCCAGTGATCATATAGAACAGCGTGTCGTCAATTATCGGTCCTTCTGCAGCAAAATGAGCAGTCACAGGACTAATACCGGCACTGCCCGAAAATTCGTTGCGATCGCCATCCCTGGGCGTTATCTCCAGCACGGATGCAAGCCTGCCGCCATACCTTGCAGGAATGCTGCCCTTGTAAAGAGTTACGTCCCTGATTATGTCGGGATTGACAGCAGAGAAGAATCCAAAGAAATGAGAGGTGTTATACAGAGGCGCTCCGTAAAGAAGGACCAGGTTCTGGTCGGCTGATCCGCCTCTTACATTGAATCCGGCCGATCCTTCCCCGACAGTATGGACTCCGGGCAGAAGCAGCAGACTTTTAGTGATGTCCGATTCGCCCATTGCAGAGGGCATTAGCCTGAATGAGGCGACGCTTATCTTTTCCACTCCGCTGCCGGTCCGCTGAAGGGTGAAGTCCTTTTCTGCCGTGATCACCGCCTCTTTCAGAGGTATGAGAACACTGGTCATGTCGATGTTCAGTTCACCGCTGTCGTAAAGATTGAGATCGACAACCCTCTCTCTCATTCCTATAAAAGTGAATTTCACGGAGTGTCTGCCCCTGGGTATGGAAATAGAGTAAAAACCGTAGGCGTTAGAAATGGTCCCAGCCGTCAGAGCCGGAACCTGAACTGTGACCCCGGCAACATTTTCCTTTGTGTCGCGGTTGGCAATCCAGCCCGACAGGGTGACGCTGCCCGGCAGCTTCGCTGCAGCCGGACTGCCTATGTTGACTACAAGATTCCCTGTTGAGATGCTTACTCCTCCATTCTGCTGAGCATCTCCACCGGGAATAAAGATTTCGTCCCCCGAACCCTTTCCGCCGGGAAGCCTGACAGCATAATCCCTGGTAAAGATTATGTTTCCTCCCGGACGTTCATAATGGTAAATATCCTTCCCGTTGAAGAGCGTGTCGAGGATCCCGGAAAGGGTGGTTCTGCCCGGATAATTACCCAGGACAAAAGCTCCGATCCATTCCTCGAGGTAAAAGAAGCTAACCGGATGCCGCGATTCAGCCTCCCTGATAAACACCTCCAGCGGTTGGCCAACATAGTTCCAGTCGACAGTGTATCCCTCCTGTGGAAACACTGCGGGAGATAGCGATATCAGAAGGATTCCGGTTAATATCTTTATCTTCATCTGCTTTAACGGCTATCTGGATAAAGAGTCATAGAATTCAAGAACCGGTACCAGTGAGTCGGGTTCTTTCATACTTATCCGGTGACGATGCTTTTTCCGGAATTCCCTTACCTCTTTCTTTTTGTCTCCCAGCAGGCTTAGCAGGTTTTTCCTTCCGGTAACGGGGACAATGGTGGTATCTTTCCTGAGGAAGATTTTGAGCTCCTGATGAAACAGGTCATAAATACCCTGGTCGGCGAGAGGCTGGATTTTCTTTGCATACTTCACAAGAATTGAGGTCGGTCCGTCGTACAGCAGATTTAAATACCCTGCTGGCCCTCTCCCGGGAGCTGTGCCTGCATTGAAAAAGATATAATCGCGGAAGCCGGAGGTTATTTTAAAACTGTCGACCATTTCCTTATTAAGAAGGATAACCGGGTGTGATCCGGGCATGTAAACCAGCTCGTCACTGTAGATGTCATATTTAAGGTCGAGATTGCCAAAGGTCTGACCGTTGAAAGTCACTGTACCTTTCAGGTATGAGTCTGAAATGAAAAAAGGATCACCCGTGACCTTTGCATGCCGGTTCCACCAAATCCTGCCATTGAGCAGAACATCCCGGTCCGAAGTATTCTGAGTCAGTAAAGTATCGGTGTTTCCCGACAGGCTGTACGGCAGGAAAACAAGAATGAAAAGTATTACCTGGCAGTATGGTGAAGATCTTGTCATATAAGGGTTACGCTCGCTTGTAAAGTTACTGAAAAATCGTTGCCGGGAATGCCCGGCGCACCGGCCGACAGCATAATAACAGATAATCCGCCTAATGGTTTTCAGACATCCTCAGATGAGTCCATGAATTTAACCTGAATTATTTCTGATTTATTTGATACTTTTATAGTTGAAATGAACCTTCTTCCACTAAAGCTTCAGAGGGCAAAGCCAGCTACCCTTAATAAAATTGAATCAGTTATGCACAACAAAATCCATTCTCTTCAAGCCTTGTTCCAGGCACTTGTTATAATCATGCTTTTTACTGTATCGGGCTGTTCGGGCGGGAAAGCACAGGAACTGTTTCCCGACGGCACCCCGGTGCCGGAATGGTTCAGGGATACTTCAAAGGTCACCCTTGCCGATATGGGAAGGCAATTCAGGATCACCGATTTCGGAGTGGTTGCCGACAGTACAATCATTCAGACTTCCGCAATCCAGAAGGTTATTGACAGCGCTTCGGAGCAGGGTGGCGGGGTAATAGTAATACCCGAAGGAACCTTCATGTCAGGAGCGCTCTTTTTCAAAAAAGGTACCAGTCTGTGGGTTTCCGGGGGCAGCAAACTCAAGGGTTCCGACGATATTGCCGATTACCCGCTTATGGCTTCGAGGATGGAAGGACAATGCCTCGATTATTACCCTGCGCTTGTCAATGCTTACGGAGTTGATGGTTTCACAATTGCCGGCAAAGGCACCATCGACGGGAACGGCTTTAAATTCTGGCAGGCATTCTGGCAGCGACGAATTGAAAACCCGATGTGCACCAACCTTGAGGTCTCAAGGCCCAGGCTGGTCTTTATCAGGGACTGCAACGACGTCAGGGTTCAGGATGTCAGTCTGCATAACACCGGTTTCTGGACGAGCCATTATTACAAATGCAACAACGTCAGGATCACTGACCTTCACATCTTTTCACCGCACGATAAGGTGAAGGCTCCGAGCTCCGATGCCATCGATATTGATGCCTGCTCCAATGTTCACGTGAGGGGCTGCTACATGTCGGTAAACGACGACGCCATTGCCCTTAAGGGAGGGAAGGGGCCCTGGGCCGACACCGATGAATGCAACGGCGAAAACCTAAACATCATCATCGAAGAGTGCAACTTCGGCTTCTGCCATTCTGCCCTGACCTGCGGCAGTGAATCAATACACAACAGGAACATAGTAATGCGCGATTGTCATATTGATCAGGCAATGAGGGTGCTCTGGCTTAAAATGCGTCCGGACACCCCTCAGAAATACGAGTATATTACAGTTGAGAACATCACCGGCGATGCCCACAGCCTGATTTATATAAAGCCCTGGACTCAGTTCTTCGACCTTAAGGGCAGAAAGGATGTACCGATATCTTATTCCGAGAACATAACCATGAGGAATATCGACCTGAAATGCAGGATATTCTTCGATGTGGCGATTACTGAGAACGACAGGCTTGCCGCCTTCACCTTCGAAAACCTGTCGATAGAGGCTGAAAATGATACCTTCAAAAAGGATATTGTTCAGGGCTTTACAGTAAATAATGTGATTGTCAACGGCAAAAAGGCAGAATAAAAGGTCTTCTGTCAGATGTGAAGCTGTTGAGGGCCAGTAATCGCGCGAACCCGCATTTTTTATTTTAAGCCCCGTGAAGGATGTTTGATGCTTTTATTTAAATTTGGCATATATACTAAACGCTAAATCGATTAATATGAAAATCAAATCCATCTTAACATTAATTCTTGTTTCCATGTTTACCGGCATCAGCCTCTTCGGTCAGGAGCCGGCTTTCAAAATATCACTTGCCGAGTGGTCGCTTAACCGCACACTGAGGAAGGGTACAATCACCAACATGGACTTCCCGAGGATTACAAAGGAAACCTATGGTCTTGATGCAGTTGAATATGTCTCAACCTTCTTCAAGGGAAAGGGAGAGGACATGGAATACCTTGCCCAGCTGAAAAGCGAGTGTGAGAAGTACGGTGTAAAAAGCCTTCTTATAATGGTTGACGGGGAAGGGAATCTTGCCGACACCTCTCTGGCAGCAAGGAACAAGGCCATTGAAAACCATCACAAATGGGTGAAGGCCGCCAAATTTCTGGGTTGCCATTCTATCAGGGTGAATGCAGCCGGCCGCGGGACAATGGGCCAGATGCAGGAAGCAGCAATCGACGGCCTTGGCAGACTTGCCGCCTATGCCGAACAAAGCGGGATAAACGTGATAGTCGAAAACCATGGAGGCAACTCTTCCTACGGAAAATGGCTTGCCGAAATTATGAAATGCATTGACAAACCCAACTGCGGAACACTGCCCGACCTTGGCAACTTCTATGAATACGACCGTTACACGGGTGTTAAGGAACTGATGCCTTACGCAAAGGGTGTGAGCGGCAAGACTCATGATTTCGACGAAAACGGAAACGAGACCCAGATCGACTATGAGAGGATGATGAAGATCGTTTACGATTCAGGCTACAGGGGCTATATTGATGTTGAGTACGAAGGAAACAAGCTCAGCGAGGATGAGGGAATCAAGGCAACAATAGCCCTGCTGAAGAAAGTCATCGAACCGTATAAGAAATAGGCCGGTAAGAAAAGAAATCAGTAGGCAGTAGGCAGTAGGAAAGGCGTGAGGCGTGAGGAAGACGAAGAGACGAAAGGACTTAGAGACGTTTGATATGGAACTTCTTTAACTCCGTGCTTTACCAGCCGAAGTTTCAACGAAGGCTGGTTACTCCGTTTTAACTCCGATTTACTCCGTGGTAAAACTCAACCAGCAACCAGCAACAAGCAACCAGCAACTTCAAAATAAATAAAATCATTCAACCCAATATTAACAGTTATTTTTATTATCAACTTAAGTCAATTTGTATTATGAAAAAACTTTTACTCATTTCTGCCGCTGTGATATTTTCTTCAGCGATTTTTGCACAGGGACCCGATTTCAGCGGTGCATGGAAGCTGAATGATTCCAAAAGCACCCTTGGAGCCGAGTTCTCAATGGCTCCTAAGGAGGTGGTAATTACACAAAGCGGCAATGACCTGTCGGTTGAAAAGCATTCCGAGTTCCAGGGACAGGAATTTGTGAGTACCGACAAGCTCACTCTCGATGGGAAAGAATGCACCAATACTGTATTCCAGGACATGCAGAAGAAGTCCACCTGCGCCTGGTCGGATGACAAGGCCTCCCTGAATGTGGTTTCGAAGATGTCGATGGGCGACGGTGGTGACATAACGATAACCGAAGTTTACAAGCTCGACGGAGGAAGCCTTGTTATCGAATCGAAATCCAGTTCGTCCTTTGGTGATATGGCTGAGAAAATGGTTTTTGACAAGAAATAGCAAATAACCATGAGATTTGCGAGAATCGCCCTGGTTCTAATTATCCCGGCAGTTGCTGCTTTAATTTCAAATGCTCAGGAGCCGGTTACACCAAACGCTTCGCCCGAGGCAAGGGCTTTGCTGAAATATCTCTACGGCATAAGCGGGAAGCATATACTTGCCGGACAACATAACTTTCCGAATTCCGGATCGAGGAATACGGATTTCGCTGCCGGCTTCATAGGAAAAACTCCTCCGGTGTGGAGCCAGGATTTTGGTTTTGCGGCTGAAGGTGACAAGGACTCCTATCTTGCTCGTCCTGAAATTATAAAGGAAGCCATCAGGCAGCACAGGAACGGCTACCTCATCACACTCTGCTGGCATGCCGTGCCTCCCACCGCCGGGGAACCCGTCACATTTCAGCCGGTGAGGGGAGCCGATCCGGCAGCGCCCCTGGCAAGCGTCCAGGGGAAGCTTACCGACAAACAGTTCAGGGATATCCTGACACGCCGGACTGATCTATACAACCAATGGATTAATCAGGTCGACGAGATCGCCGGCTTCCTGAAACAACTGAGCGATGCAAAAGTCCCGGTTCTCTGGAGGCCGTATCATGAAATGAACGGCGACTGGTTCTGGTGGGGAGGAAGATTCCAGGGAAAATACACAACGGCAGCCCTTTACAGACAGATGTTCGACAGACTGGTTAATTACCATAAACTCGATAACCTGATATGGGTTTGGAGTGTTGACAGGCCAAGCCAGCCCGGAAGGGAATTCGTCAACTATTATCCGGGTAATGAATTTCTCGACATTCTTGCGATCGATATCTACGGGAATGATTTCAACCAGTCATATTATGACGGACTCCTGGCTCTGTCGAAAGGCAAGCCACTGACCCTCGGGGAAGTGGGAAATCCGCCGTCTCCCGAAATCATCGCACAGCAGCCTGGCTGGATCTGGTGGGTTGTCTGGGCCGGAATGGCAAGAGGAACTTCAGTTGCCGATTACGGGAAACTTATGGCTGATCCCCGGGTCGTCTTTATGGAGGATAAGACTTTTACCGATGGAACTGCCGAATACCGGAAAGCATGCGGTTTTGAACCCGTCAGGATAGACAGGGCTGCCAATTTCACAGGAGAATGGAGGCTGAATGAAACCGAAAGCAACTCTTCAGGAGGACAGGGAAGATCAGTTCCCCCCTATAAGATTGTTGTGAAGCAGGATGGTGACATGCTTTCGGTCAAATCATTTTCCATCGTCGAATGGGATGATGACGAGGTGACTGAGATGACTCTGAAGCTCGACGGATCCGACAACAAGTCGACAGGCTTTATGAACTCACCCAGGGTGCAGAATGCCAGCTGGTCGGCAGAAAGGGATACTCTGACAATCCTGTCGAAGGTCACCATGAAATTCGGTGAAAAACCTCCTGTTGAAATGAAATCGGGCGAGGTGTGGACGCTTCAGAAACGGGGCAGGAAACTTCACATCATACAAACCTCCGAAGGGATGATGGGAAGAGAACCGGTTACTACACTGGTGGTGTACGATAAGTATTGAGAGGAAAAGCTGTCAGCCTTCAGCGATCAGCTGTCAGCTGTCTTTCAATGTAAGCGACCTGCATGACACTTCTTCGCTTAAGCTACGAAGTGCAAAGCCTGCACGACTGAACGCCTGCACGACTTTCTTCTTATCCCAGCAGCTTCTTAACCACAGCTGATATTTCTTTCCCGTCAGCCTTGCCTGCAAGTTCTTTCATTGCAGGGCCCATCACTTTTCCAAGGTCGGATGCAGATTTTGCACCAACGCGTCCGATAATAGCCCTGATGACTCCTTCCAGTTCTTCTTCGCTCATTTTTGCCGGAAGATACTTCTCGAGCACGTCCGCTTCGGATGTCTCCTTATCGCTGAGGTCTGTCCTGTTATTTTCCCTGTAGATCTGTGCGGATTCGCGTCGCTGCTTGACAAGTTTCTGGATTATCCTGATCTCATCTTCCGGTGTCAGGACGCTGCCGGAGCCTTTCTCCGAATGAGCAAGCAGGAATGCTGTCTTCGCTGCCCTGAGGGCTTCGAGCGATACAGTGTCTTTCGTTTTCATGGCAGTGATCAGATCAGCTGCAATTTTTTCTGTTAGTGTCATTTCTTTATTGTTTTATTTTGCAAATTGTAACTGGGTAAGGCTTTTGTAAAGTCCGTTTTCGTTGAGCAGCAAATCATCATGGGTGCCCTGTTCCACAATAGTTCCGCTTTCAAGGACTATTATCCTGTCGGCATTCCTTACAGTCGACAGCCGGTGAGCAATTACAACCGAGGTACGTCCGCGCATAAGCTTTTCGAGAGCTTCCTGAACCAGCCTTTCCGATTCCGAGTCGAGTGAGGATGTTGCTTCGTCGAGGATCAGAACAGCCGGATTCCTTAGTACTGCCCTTGCAATGGCTATTCTTTGCCGCTGGCCCCCCGAGAGCTGGACACCCCGCTCACCAACAATTGTTCCAAGCTTGTCGGGAAACGACTTGATGAAATCCCATGCATTTGCCTGAACAGCTGCGTCAATTATCTCCTGTTCGGTTGCTCCCGGTTTTCCATATGCAATATTCTCCCTGACCGAGCCTCCGAATAGGAAAACATCCTGCATCACAATCGCCAGCTGCCTGCGTATTGAGGTTATGGGAAAACTCCTGCTGGTCCGGTCGTCAAACAACACTTCACCTGAAGTAGGTTCATAGAACCGGAGAAGCAGGGATGCAAGTGTCGACTTCCCTGCACCGCTCGGACCAACAATCGCAATTTTCTGTCCCGGCTCGATTGTGAATGAAACATCATTCAGAACCTTTGCCTCTGGCCTTGACGGATAGATGAAATTAACATGGTCGAAAGTAATTTTACCTTTCAGTACATGGGCAGGATCAGGCTCCCACTCTTCGTCGACTGTTTCGGTTGGTTCATCGAGTATCAGCAGGAGTTTCTCGGCAGCGCCGATTGTTCTCTGAAGCCTCGTGTACACGCTTGCCATGCCGGCGATGTTACCGGCAATGAACCCCGAATAAATCACAAACGAAAAGAGTTGTCCGGCTTCCATCATCCCCTTTGAGATAAGAATTGATCCCCTCCATATGAGAAGTCCCATGGCAATGAAGAACCCCAGGGAAATAAATGAGAGGGATGCCTGGTATTTCCCTCCCTTTATGCCTGCCTTTGCAACTTCGTTTGTCCTGTCGCGGTACCGGTTTATCTCAAATAGTTCGTTTGTGAATGCCTTTACATTCTGTATCCCCTGAAGGGTCTCCTCAACAATTGTGTTCGATTCGGCAATAAACGACTGCACCTTTTTTGAGTATCTCCTGACTGCTCTTCCTGCAAAATATGCAAGAAGTGCCATCGGGGGCACAACTGCCAGCATGAAGAGGGTAAGCTTGAAAGAACTCACCATCATCAGCGTCAGGGCTCCGGTTATCACCAGTATCTGCGACAGCAGGTCGGCCAGGGTTTCGGTGAGGGAATGCTGAAGGATTGCAATATCGGCGGAGATCCTGCTGTTAAGCTCCCCGACCCGCCTTTCTGAAAAGAACGACATGGGAAGCTTTATCAGGTGTTTGTAAATATGCTGTCGTATAGAGGCAAGTGTCTTTTCAGTTACCATTACAAAGATCCGGGTGCGGAAATATGAAAAAATGGCCTGCACAACCACAACTGCAAGGAGAATGATACCGGTGCGGGTGATCGCGTTCGTTTGACTCCCCTTGTTGGCCAGATCGACCATATTCCCCAGATACTTGGGGAAAAGCAGGCTTGCACCGCTTGAAATGAGAAGGAAAGTCATACCCAGTGCAAAAATCCAGCGGTATGGCTTCAAAAACCGGTATAGTTTTAATAATTCCTTTATCCCGCTTCCCGTATTGCTTCCTTTCAGTTTTGCCACTTTAAACCGTATTGGTGATTTCTTGTCCGTTCGGGATTGACCTGCAAATATCCGGATATTGAACATCAATTGTATTAGACGGAAGGAGATTTTTAACAAAAATTTAAGAAAACCCAAACAGTAATTTAAAAAATCGGACTTTTAAAAGAAAATCATGCTTTTTACATTTGCGGCAGTATTTATTGTCATTTATAATTAATGGAGGAACGTTTATGTCAATTGGTACTTGTTCGTTGAAAGCAATTTCCGCAGCGATTCTTGTCTGTTTATCGCTTAATGCAAATGCTTCCGCTCCATCGGACAGCGTGAAGCTTTACACACCCTGGCTCAAGATATCGGTTGCGCCGGGAGAAGCGGTCGATTATTCGATCGACCTTATAAATAACTCAGCTGAGATCATCAACGCCGGGATTACAGTCTCAGGAATTCCGGCAAGCTGGAACAACACGGTCAAATCGGGGGGCTTCAATGTAAGGGAGATCTCCGTACTTCCCGGTGATAAGAAAAACTTCACGCTGAGGGTTGAAGTTCCGCTTAAGGTCAACAGGGGAAGTTATCGTTTCCAGGTAAAGGCAGGCGACTTTGATGAACTGCCTCTGACACTTATTGTCGCATCACAGGGGACATACAAAACCGAGTTCACCACAAAACAGGCGAATATGCAGGGAACATCCACCTCAACATTCAACTTTCAGACCTCAATTAACAACCTTACGGCCGATAATCAGCATTATGCACTGACGGCCGATTATCCTCCGGGCTGGATTGTGACCTTCAAGCCGAACTACCAGCAGGCCACTTCGGTTGATGTGCTTGCTAACGGAAAGGTAGATATGGGAGTGGATGTCAATCCTCCAGATAATTCAAAGGCAGGGACCTATAAAATCAGAGCAATGGTTACAACAAGCGCTTCAACTGCTGCACTCGATTTCGAAGTGGTTATAACAGGAACATACGGACTCAATCTTACCACCCCGGCAGGACTCCTCAGTACCAGCATCACGGCTGGTGAGACAAAACGCATTCCGCTGGTTGTTCAGAATACAGGTTCCCTGGATCTTTTAAATATAAAACTCGAATCAGCTTCACCGTTGAACTGGGAGGTCACTTTTGATCCTGCAAACATCGACAGGATAGCTCCCGGCGAATCGGTTCAGGTCGGGGCTACCCTGAAAGCCTATAAGAAGGCGATAGCCGGCGATTATGTAACCACCATGGATGCAACGATACCTGAATCGACAAGCAGGATTTCATACAGAGTTACTGTGAAGACGCCAATGCTCTGGGGATGGATAGGTGTTTTTATCATTCTTGGAGCCCTCGGCAGCATTTTTTATCTGTTCCGCAAGTACGGAAGGAGGTAATTAATGGACGGCCCGGTTATTGAATTAACTGACCTGACAAAGAAATACGGGTCATTCACCGCTGTCGGCAACCTCAGCCTGAGTGTGGACAAAGGTGAAATATTCGGTTTGCTCGGTCCGAACGGCGCTGGCAAATCGACAACCATACTGATGATGCTCGGGCTTACAGAACCAACGTCCGGTACTCTCAGGGTGTGCGGAATTAATCCGACAACAAATCCTGTTGAAGTAAAAAGAAAAGTCGGATACCTGCCCGAGGATGTCGGTTTTTACGAAGACTATACCGGATTCGAGAACCTTATGTATACTGCAAGGCTCAACTCCATACCCGAGAGGGAAGCCAGGGAAAGGGTGATGCACCTGCTTGAAAGAGTCGGACTGTCGGGCGAAGAATCAAAAAAGGCCGGGAAATATTCAAGAGGTATGCGGCAGCGCCTGGGTCTTGCCGATGTTCTTGTAAAGGAACCTGAGGTCATAATACTTGACGAACCAACCCTGGGAATCGATCCCCGCGGTGTCAATGATTTTCTTTCTCTTATTGAAAGGCTGAGCAGGGAAGAGAAGAATACAGTCCTGCTTTCTTCCCACCACCTGCACCAGATACAGACTGTCTGCGACAGGGTAGGTATTTTCGTCGGAGGCCGGCTGATTGCAGTTGGTGATATTGACTCACTTTCGCGCAAACTCTTCTCACATGAGCCATTGGTAATAGAGGCAGGCGTCAGTCTGCCTGAAGATCCCGTGAATGCTGCAGAGACTAAAGCGCGGATAAAGCAGAAACTGGGTGACATTGACGGAATTGTATCGGTTGAGGTCAACGGCAATATTTTCAGATCAGCTTGTTCCGGCGATGTCTCAGGCGATATTGCAAGGGTGATCCTTGATTCGGGCTCCGTGCTGACTTCCCTTTCGGGAAAGGAATACGGTCTGGATGATATTTATAACCGTTATTTCGAGGGATATGAAAAACAGCAATAATAATTCAGCAGGGAAGGGAAGAAGAGCCCTCCATCCCTTCATGGCAATGGTAAACAAGGAGATAACTGATTACATCAGGAGCTGGCGCTTTATGATCCTGCTTCTTCTTGTTTTTCTTACCTGCCTCGGCTCGGTTTCAGTTGCTATTTCAAATATTGATGAGGCGGTAAAGGCCAATGCAACGGGCGACTCATTTATCTTTCTCAGGTTGTTCACCGCATCGGATGGAACCCTCCCCTCATTCTTCGTCTTCATTAGCTTCCTGGGTCCCCTTCTTGGATTGATAATGGGATTTGATGCAATAAATGCAGAGGAGAACAGAGGAACCCTGAGCCGCATTCTGTCACAGCCGGTTCACAGGGATTATGTAATAAACAGCAAGTTTACCGCTGCCATTATAGTGCTTAGCGTTATGATGTTCAGTCTTGGATTCCTGGTAACCGGAACAGGCCTGATTGCCATCGGTATTCCCCCAACGGCTGATGAATTCATGAGAATAGTATTCTTCATTATAATAAGTATACTCTATATTTCTTTCTGGCTCAACCTGTCGATTTTCTTTTCGGTTAGATTCCGCCAGCCTGCAACCTCAGCCCTGGCAGGCATAGCCGTATGGCTTTTCCTGACGGTCTTCTACAGTATTCTGGTCAGCCTTATAGCCAAAGCAGCCGAGCCATCGGCCAATGCCTCGGCGGGACAGGTTATGGCTTACCAGGAATTCGTGATGAACCTCTTCAGGATTCTTCCGGGCCAGCTTTTCAGCGATGCAACGACAACTGTGCTTGTTCCGACGGTAAGAACCCTGGGTCCGCTGACTGTTGAGAAAATTTACGGCACCATACCGGGATCGCTTCCCCTTGGACAGAGCCTGCTGATAGTCTGGCCCCAGCTAACCGGCCTGGTGGCAGCAACTGTAATCTGCTTTGTGCTATCATACATTTCGTTCATGAAAAGGGAGGTACGCTCAAGATAAAATCTTTTGTCTGCGGCTTCAATCGATTAACTTTGTGCTGCCTTGTTTGTTAGTACTAAGGGAAACAACCAGGGCAAAGCAAAGTGAAAAGTGAAATTCATAATACGAATGACTCCACAGCAGGGAACAGTGTGAGGAAACAGTTTCCGGTGACGGGAATGTCGTGTGCTTCATGTGCTGCAAACATTGAATCGACAATAAAAAAGCAGCCGGGTGTCGTGTCAGCCTCGGTAAACCTTGCAACCCAGATTGTTACCCTCGATTATCTCCCGGCAGAGATAACTCCCGATGAACTGAGGGAAGCCGTGGTGTCGGCAGGATATGACCTGATAACAAGCGATTCGGCGGATGCAAGGGAGGAACTTGCTTCCCTTCAGATGCTTAACCACCGACTCCTGAAAAGGAAGGCTGTGACCGCCATAGCCCTTGCAATTCCCCTGTTTCTTGTAAGCATGTTTTTCATGGACCTTCCATTGTCGGAATACATAATGTGGGCGCTTGCAACTCCCATTGTATTCTGGTCGGGATCTTCCTTTTTCATCAATGCATGGAAGCAGATCAAACACCGGCACGCAACGATGGATACACTTGTTGCCCTGAG
>JAVEXG010000066.1:0-17537 GCA_034004115.1 Bacteroidales bacterium
CAGGGGAATAAATCTCTGCCAGCTTCTGTCCTGAGCGGATCTGTTCTCCAGTGAAATTAACAAACAACTTTTCTACCCTTCCAGGCACATGCGAAACCTGACTTTGAAAAAGTCTTTCATCTGCCTGCACTTTCCCGTAAAGGCGAACCTCCTTAACAGGATTCTGTTTTGACACCTTTGTTGTAAGAACATTTGCCAGAGCTGCTGCTTCCCTTGTAAGATGGATTGCATCGGGATCGTGTGATGATGAACCGCCCTGTACAAGGGGGATCAGATCCATGCCGCAAATCGGGCACTTGCCGGGTTGCTCCATCCTTATGTGAGGATGCATTGAACAGGTCCAGACAGAACCCTGTGCTTCTTCTGTCAGATGTTCATGTTTTTCCGTCTGACTTCCGGATGAATGAAAGAAAATCCAGCCGAGGAATACACCGGAAACTAAAATAAGTCCATAGCGTAACCACTTGCCGGAGAATAGTTTTGAATATTTATACTTTCTCATGATGATTCTGTTTTAAGATTCAGAACTTGCCATAAGGCGATTCAGCCAGGCTGCAGCCGTATTCAGATCAGTGATTGCTTCAACCTGATTAATTTCATAATCGAGTGTCTGCTGTCTGACACGTAGTACATCAGTCAGGGCAGCACCAGACGCTGAAAAACTTTTCAGCATTATTTCAAGCGATTTTGTTGCCAGTAAATATTGATCTTCATAAAGTTTTACTCTTCTCAGGGCATCCTGATAAAGCTGAACAGCCATAAAATATTCAGTCCGGAGAGAATTTGAAACAGCCTGAGAATTCATCGAGCTTGCTCTGTTTAACAAATTGGCTTCTTCCCTCATCGCTGTGTACTTTTTCCTGTAAACAGGAAGAGTTATTGAAATCATCGGCATAAGCATGTCTTTTCCGTTCATTGAGGATGCAGACATGTTACTTTCATTAATAAATGAATAATTAACTCCAAGACCAATCATCGGGTAACCCATTCCCTTCACCATTTTCTCCCTTGCCAGATAAGCTTCTTTTTCATAATCAAGCATATTAAGCATCGGATTCCCGCTTTGAATGCTGTCAGAAACGGCTAATAAATTCAGATCAAGAGTATCAGGCTGTAGTACCTCGGTTGTATAAACCTTTGTCAAAGGAGCCCTGTTGAGGTGGCTGTTGAACCCGGCAACTATAGTCTGCTCCTGATTCCTTAATAAAGCAATGCTGTTTTGCAATTCTCCTGCTTCAATCTGAATCCGGTATAAATCAGTTAAGTCTGAATTCCCGGCTGCACTTGTTTTATACTTAATCAGTGTCAGTTGCTCAATGGCTTTCAGGTTCTCCATGCTCTTTTCAGATATGCTGATATTCTTTCTGACTTTGTATAATTCATACCACGTACGCCGGACATCATACCAGACCTGAAACCTGGCATCACGGAAAAGCTCAAATTTTGCCATTGCCATAAGGCTCATTTCATCCTTCGCATTTTTAAGGACTCCAAACCACGGGAACATCTGCATCAGTCTCATGTCTGCAACCTGCTTTCCTCCCAGAATTTCCATCGGAGTAATAAAGACGCCTATATCCAGCTGCGGATCCGGAAGGGTTCCTGCTTGCGGGATTTTTTTCAATGCAGCTTCATATTCAACGAATCGTTGCAGGACAACGGGATTATTCTCAGCTGCCAGTTTGAGATAAAAATACAGTGAATCAGGGCTTTGTTGACCGTATGAATAAACTGACCCGGTAATTATAACTATTGAAATTAAAATTGAACTAAATACTGTTTTCATTTTCAGTCAGATTATTGGTATTGTGACTTTGTCGGGGTAAATGATGCCTCACGGCTCGTTCCCTCCAGACAGCCTGAAGCAGCGGAACAATAAAGATTGTCATTACCTGTATTACCATCCCGCCAAAGGCAGGAATTGCCATCGGGACCATTATATCTGCACCCTTACCGGTTGAGGACAGAACCGGCAGAAGAGCAATCACGGCAACGGCAGTTGTCATCATGGCAGGCCTGACTCTCTTTTTGCCTGCAATAAGGACAGCCTGCCTGACCTCAGAAACCGTGGAAGGTTTTTTATCTTCGAAGACCTGATGAATGTAGGTACCCATAATAACCCCATCATTTGTGGCAATCCCAAACAGGGCAATAAATCCAACCCAGACTGCAACACTCAGATTGATCGTATGCATCTGGAAGAGGTCACGCATGTTCAGACCTGCGACAGGGAAGTTCATGAACCAGTCCTGACCATAGAGCCAGAGCATAATAAATCCTCCCGAGAAAGCTACAAAGACTCCTGAAAAGTGAATAAACGAGGCTGTAATTGTGCGGAACTGAAAGTATAAAAGCAAAAAGATTATTACCAGACTGACAGGAATAACTATTGCCAGTCTTTTAGTAGCCCTTATCTGGTTTTCATAATTTCCGGCGAATTTATAAGTAACACCGGCAGGAAGATTTATTTCACCTGATTCAATCCCTGATTTAATAAAATCACTTGCTTCCTCCACAACGTTGACTTCTGCTTTCCCCTCCTCCTTATCGAAAATAACGAAGCCTGTGAGAAATGTATCTTCACTTCTTATCATCTGAGCTCCACGGGTGTAATCTATTTCCGCAACTTCACCAAGAGGAACCTGAACACCATTCATTGCAGGAATTAGTATTTTTCTGAGGTCTTCGGGATTGTCCCTCAATTCGCGCGCGTATCTGACTCTGACGGGAAATCTTTCACGACCTTCGACTGATGTTGATAGAGTCATTCCACCTGCCGCAACCTGAACCACTTCCTGTACTTCACTCACGGTCATCCCGTAACGCGCCATCGCTTCACGGTTAAGTGTAATTTCAAGATACGGAGCACCTACAGCCCTGTCGTAAAACACCGCGGATGCTTTAATTGAGGGCACATTTTTCAGGATCTTCTCAAACTGCATCCCTGCTTCCTCTATCGATTCCAGGTCCGGTCCATAGACTTTCAGACCCATCGGGGCGCGCATTCCCGTGGAAAGCATTACCAGTCTGGTTTCAATAGGTTGCAGCTTTGGTGCCGATGTTAATCCGGGTACATTCGTTACTTTAACAATCTCATTCCAGATGTCGTCAGGCCTCTTTAACTCTGGTCTCCATTGACGGAAATACTCGCCCTTGCTGACCGGAATCAGGCTGTCGCGTGGAATGACTCTGAATCCCTCTGCCGCCGGATTGTATTTCACGTTTCCTATAAGGAAGAAATTACCGTCCCTGTCTGCTTTAAACTGCATTCTGTGTCCGTTTTCATCAAGGATATATTCCGGGCGATAGTTTATCGTATTTTCGAACATTTGTACAGGAGCAGGATCAAGTGCTGAATTAACTCTCCCCCATTTACCTACGGCCAGTTCAACTTCAGGTATGGCTGAAAGTCTCTTATCAAGAATTTCTATGTACTCCAGGGTTTTCTCAATGCCTGAGTGAGGCATGCTTGTGGGCATAAGCAGGAATGAACCTTCATTCAGGGCAGGCATAAACTCCTTGCCTGCTCCCGGAAAAGTATTGATTGCACCCTGCCATAATGAGCTTTGCCGAAAACTCTTAACTCCCAGTAAGTCAAAGCCGGCTGCAACCTTGCCAAACACTCTGTCAAATCCAATCCAGACAACTAATCCGAAGAGAAGTGTAAAAGCGGGAATCATCAGAAATTTCAACTTGTTTTCAAGAGCCCATGTTAAAATATCCTCATAGAAATGAACCATTGACATGAGCGCAAGAAGGATGACCGAAATAATGCCGGTCACAAATACAAAATTGACAAACTCACTGTTATGTGCTCCAAGCGGCAACCATTCCTTTGAAAGATACCATGTTGCAAAGATGACAGTGATCAGTATATTGATATAATTCGGAAATTCCTTTCTTCTTTCACTCCACCTGAAGGCAAGCAGATTGTTTATTCCCACTGCCGTCAGAGCCAGGGCAGTCCAGGAGTGCCAGATAATTGCCAGAACAAAACCTGCAAGGATCAGAATACTGTTCCATATTCTTGTGATTTTCCTTTTGTCAAAAGAGACGTTAAAGAATATATGAACCAAAGTAGGCAGAACAACTATTCCCAGGATAAAAGCAGATATCAGGGCAAACGTCTTGGTAAAAGCAAGCGGATGGAACAATTTCCCTTCCTGCGCCTGCATGGCAAATACCGGCAGGAAACTTACAATTGTAGTGGCCACTGAAGTTACTACAGCAGCTCTGACTTCAGTGGTGGCATTGTATATCACCGCTAATAGTTTTTTACCCCGTGAACCCTTATTCTCCGGCATCTCAAGGTGCCGCAGAATATTCTCGACATCGACAATCCCGATGTCTACCATTACACCAATGGCAATCGCAATACCTGATAAGGCGACAATGTTTGCATCAACGCCGAAAAGCCTCATAAGAAAAAAAGTCATCAGAACTCCTAATGGTAAAAGCCCTGCTACAATCAGGGAAGCTCTTAAATTCAAGACCAGTACTATTATTACAATAATGCTTATCAGAATCTCATGCGACAAAGCAGATTCCAGAGTACCTATTGTTTCCCTGATCAGACCCGTCCTGTCATAGAAAGGGACGATTGTAACCTTTGAGACGGAGCCGTCAGGAAGAGTTTTTTGCGGCAATCCTGCTTCTATTTCTTTTATCTTTTCCTTTATGTTGTTTATGACTTCCAGAGGATTTGAATTATATCGGGCCACAACTACTGCTCCGACAGCTTCAGATCCGCCTTTGTCGAGGCCCCCTCTTCTAGTAGCCGGACCCAGATTTACTTTTGCAACATCCTTAATCCGAACTGGAATATTATTTCTGACTGAAACGACTGACAATTCAAGGTCTTCAAGAGTTTTTACATAACCAATGCCCCTGATAATGTATTCGACACTATTGAGTTCGATTGTTTCAGCACCGATATCCAGATTGCTCTTCTCAACAGCATTCATAACATCCATAACTGAAACGTTATATGCTTTAAGAGCGTTGGGATCGAGGTCAACCTGATATTCTTTCACGAAGCCCCCTGCCGATGCCACTTCGGAGACTCCCTCAGCCGTTGAAAGACTGTACTTTACATAGAAGTCCTGAATAGTTCTTAATTCCTGAGGATCCCACCCTCCGTTAGGTAATCCTGTTAAGGGATCCCTGCCTTCCAGAGTATACCAGAAGATCTGGCCAAGTGCTGTTGCATCAGGACCAAGGACAGGTTGCACATCATCAGGCAAGGTCCCGGGGGAAAGTGAATTCAGCTTCTCGAGGATTCTTGACCTGCTCCAGTAAAACTCCACATTATCCTTAAAGATTATGTAAATAAATGACATACCGAACATTGATGTGCTTCGTATAGTCTGAACTCCGGGAATCCCGAGCAAAGCAGTTGTCAAAGGATAGGTAATCTGATCCTGAATATCCTTAGGAGATCTGCCCATCCATTCAGTTGAGACAATCTGCTGATTTTCTCCTATGTCAGGAATGGCATCCACAGGAACCGGGCTTCGGGGCAGTATTGATGTTTCCAGATTAAACGGCATTGTAACAAGGCCCATCACAATGAAAGCGATGAGAAAAATGAAAGTGATCAGCCTGTTCTCAAGGAAATATTTTACTATACGATTAAACATATTATCAGAAAGTTAACCCATATATGGAATAATAAAAATTCACTAACAAGAACCTGAAGCGTAACAGTCAGATACCTTGAAACAGATACTTCTATCAGGCTCAGGTTTGAATAATCTGTAAAGAATAATCAAATACGGTAAACGCAGATTTCTGATAATGATGGAGCTGACTTTAAATTTTCACCTGGCGGTAACTCCCATGTCCTGTAAACATCCATATAAGGTCCCCTGAATAAACCATTCCATTCAGGTGCGGATGGGATATCTTTATAATCGGCAGTAAAGGATAACATGAAATATTCCGGAATATAGTTGCTGCTGATCCGGTACAAAGTGATATGGTCATCGCAACATTCATTGTCCATGAAAGGCTGATTCGGGCATTCATTCTGAACATCCTCCATTCCGCATGAAGCCAGCCTGCCTGTCAAAGATAATTTCGTTTCAGCCAGTTCACCATCACAATAATGCTTGTCAATACTTACCGTCATCCCTGAGGCTAGCATGACAACTCCGATTAATATGGTAAATGCGCCTTTCATATTCTGTTAACTTAATGAGAAACAGATTAGCTGTATAAGTTGTTCAATTCTAAAAGTAATTAACTGAATCAGGACAGGCTAAGCACATCCGGCAGCTAATCATAACATTTTTTATTTGCTTTTCTCAGGTGATTTACTTCGGTAATTTATTTATATTTAAAGATCAAATTACTAAGACCATACCAACCATGAAAAGAACCAGAAGGGATTTCCTAAAATCGGCAGGTGCATTTACAGCAGGTGCATTTTTTATTCCCAACCTGATGAGCAGTTCACCATCGGACAGGCTAAACATTGCAATAATTGGCGTTGGCGGACAGGGTCAGGCCAACTGGAGCAGAGTTATTAATCAGAAAGATCCGCTTTGGAACGAAAATATCGTCGCATTGTGCGATGTTGACAGCAACAGGGCTGCTGCAGGTTTTAAAGCAATTCCGGATGCCAGACGCTTTAAGGATTTCAGGGTGATGTTCGACCAGATGCATAAGGAAATTGATGCGGTGATGGTCTGCACTCCCGACCATGTTCATTTCCCGGCAGCAATGGCTGCAATGGAGCTTGGCAAACACGTGATTGTTGAAAAACCGCTTGCACACAATGTATGGCAATTAAGGACCCTGCAGAAAGCAGCCAGGTATTACAAGGTAGTTTCCCAACTGGCTAACCAGGGACACGCCACAAACGGTATTCGTCAGGTGAAAGAATGGTATGATGCCGGAATACTGGGCAATGTTTCCGAAGTAATAGCCTGGTTTGACGGACCAGCCTTTGGCAAAGGAATGTATTTCGACAAGCCCGAAAGTTTCCCGCCGGCAGAACAACCTGTCCCTGAATATCTCGACTGGGATCTGTGGCTGGGACCGGCAGCATCCAGGCCATATAATGGTATTTATGCCCCAAAGACATGGCGCGGCTGGTTCGACTTCGGCAATGGTGAAATGGGAGACTGGTGCTGCCACACCCTCGATGCTCCTTACTGGTCGCTGGATATGGGAATGCCCGATGTTGCTGAAACTGAGTTCAAAACACCCGTTCCCGATACCGGATTTGTTTCAGATAAGGCCATCATTCGCTGGGACTTTCCGGCAAGGGGAAATAAAGTTCCTGTTACAATGCGCTGGTATGAAGGCGGATTGAAACCCGATAACCGCCCTGAATGGAACCTTGAAAAATTACCAGGAAGCGGTATGATCATGGTTGGTGATAAACATTGTCTCATGACGGGCGGTCGTCCAAACAATCCTGTTATTTTGTTACCCGGCAAGGAATGGGATGAATTCCAGAAAACACTGCCGGCTCAAACAATCCCCAGAACATTTGAAGAAAATCCGCAGCGTGAATGGGTTGATGCAATCAAGAACAATACTCTCCCGGGTTCGAATTTCGATTATTCTGCAGGATTGGTGGAGATGGCACTCATCGGAGTTCTGGCACAAAGATTCAACACCCGCATCGAATATGATGCCGCTAAAATGAAGGTCACCAATCATCCCGAACTGGATGCCTATATCAAGGAACCTGTCCGGAAAGGATGGGAATACGGGGAGAATCTCTGGAAATGATAATTTAAGGGTATTCGCTTAAGTAGAAGGAAAAGAGAATTGATTGGGATACCGGCAGCAAGCTAAAAAATATCAGAAGTGATATCCTATGCTTATCCCCGCTGATGGAAAGAAATCATTATCCGGGTAAGTCGCATCGTTGTCCAGGGATAGGAATGGAGTAAATCCAACACGAAATATCAGCCCCCTGACCGGAGGCTGATATCTGTATCCGATAAAGGCAATCAAATCAATAATTTTGTAATTTACTTCTTCCTCGGATTTTACACCAAACAACATCCCTCCGGCAATTTCAAAATGGTTTTTACCATCGCCTGACAAGTATGCTATCATAACCGGAAAAGTTGTAATTCTGTCGTCGACTTCAGGTCCGTCTCCCATAAAATCAATCGCTTTAAAAGTGGCCAGACCAAATCTCCCATAGAGGTTTGAGCTAACCTGTCTTTCATAATTAATCGAATATAATCCCCCTGAACCAAATACTTCAAGATATAATGAATTTTTCGGAGCTTTAATATCCTGACTGCTGGCATCGAGTGTTGAAACCATCAAGCTAACAGCCACTATCAGATTTTAACTTTTTTTAATATCCCCATGTTATTTACTATAATGCATGTCAGGGTGATACTTTATTGCCGTAAAGCTATCAGGATTCCCGCTTCCCATGCCTGAAAATCCATAAATGATGTAACAAATTTGTAAAATTCTGTAATTTCTGAAAACTCAAACCTAATAAATTTGAAAAATATTTATTTAATAAATCCCTGAAAGTACTTTACTATGACTGTAATGGAATTTCGAATTAAACTGATTAGTCTGACGGAAAGTCTGACCAGACTGGCTAATAGACTAACTTCTGATAAGGATGACGCAAAGGACCTGGTACAGGAGACTTTTTTAAAATCCTTGAAGCATTGTGACAAATTTGCTGATGATTCCAATTTTATAGCCTGGACATCCACAATATTGAAAAACACTTTTATCAATAACTATAGAAAAAGTGTTCGTCATAACATTTATCGTGATCAGACTGAAGCATTATTTATCTGTAATCGAACAATATATACCGACAATGATAATCCGGATTCAGAATATTCTGTTAAAGAGATAACTCAAAATATTGAACAACTGGAAGATAAATTCCGAATCCCGTTTAAAATGCATCTTGATGGATACAAATACAAGGAAATTGCAGATGACCTAACCCTTAATATCGGAACTGTAAAAAGTAGAATCTTTTTTGCAAGGAGACAATTGAAAGAAAACTTGATCAGTTAAAAGCCACCCAGTGACGCAGCTGACAGGAAATACCGGTAGAAAAAGCCCCCGGAAATGATTTCCGGGGGCTGGCAATTATATATGGATTGGAAGATATGAAGAATGTTTCAAAAATTAACAATATCAATTGTTATTCAATCCATCCCTTTTCCAAATGTCAAGAATACAGGGATTAACAGATAAATCTGAATACCTGATTATGCCTGTTATTTCAACGGAGTCGGAACACACTTCTTCACAAATACTCCATCTTTGTCATAGACAAGTGTTTCGGTAGCGTCCCCTTTGACGATAACTACTTCATAGGTAACAATGGTTTTCACCGTAACGGCTGTTGCTTCCCTGATAGTATAACCGACATAATCTTTAGCAATATTGTCTGTTATAGCTTTCTGAAGGTCAACTACATTAACAGTAGTCCGGGTAGAATCGACAGCAGTGGTGGTCTGTGCATTGACTACCATAACCGCCATAATGAATACTAGAAAAACTAATACTTTTTTCATACTTAATAAATAATTTAGTTTAAAAACTGAATAATAATTTTTTCTAAAGACCTGAAATAATCTTGTGCAGGTCTTCTTTTGTTTTACCTAGTTTGATTTGAAGTTTTGCATACATCTCCTCTTTCCTGCCTTCTTCATACATCAGGTCGTCGTCCGTCAAAACAGCGAATTTCTGCTTTAACTTAGCCTTCTGTTCATTCCAGTTTCCTTTTAATTCTGTTTTGTTCATTTTATTGATTTTTAATATGTGTGAATTTTCACGATGTAAAGGTGAGTCCTTTAATTTAGTAATGTCTTACACTATTTAGGAAAAAAGTTACATGATTTTAAGACTATCCAGAGTGAAGTTCTGTTAACCTGACAGGCCAAATGAGACATACCCGGAGCGGACGAACGTTGTTTTTAACAGGTAACGTAAAAATCTTACTCACCAGACTTCACTACTCAAAGCTTACGAATTGTTTGAGTTAAACCAACAGTATATTTCAGCGAATACTATTCTCCCAGCACACCAAAGATGTCAGACCGCCGGTCCTTGCGCCAGACGCCTTTCCAGATACCCAGTCCGGCATTACCGATCCAGCCCCAAGGAGGATCATAATTCAGATCGATCTCTGCCGTCAGCAGTGTACCCTGTATTCCGCTTTCCTGAAGGACATCACCGGCAGGATTGACAATTGCACTTTGACCGTCAAAGATATTTGTGACGAAAAACACACCGTTGTCAATTGCCCGGCTTCGGGCTGTCAGTCTCCAGGAATCGGGTCCCCTGACATCTCCCCATACCGGACAAAACAGTATTTCTGCGCCATTGACGGCAAGTATCCTCGATACTTCCGGAAAGAAGCTGTCCCAGCAGATCAGGATCCCTATCTTACCGAAATCAGTAGTAAACACCGGAAATGAATTCCCAGGTACAGCTCCGGCTTCGGTTTCAGAATCAGGCAGCTGAACTTTTTCATAAATCCCTTCTATCTTTCCGGTCCGGCCATAAAGCACCGCCACATTCTTTAAAGTATCTCCAACCCAGCTGTAAAGACCCGAGACAATGTACATACCATACTGTTTTGCTTTTTCCGCCATCATCACCGAAGCGCTTCCCTCAAGCGTGTTGGACTCTGTTTTTTGCATGCCAAGACCAGTGTTGCACGTCGGCCATCCCTCGGGCAGACAAATTATCGTACATCCTGCAGCACCGGCCTTATCTATCATCTCACTCATTGATGCGATGTTCCTTTCCACTGTCGGACCGGGGGGACGGAAATAAAAAGTACCGACCTTAATCTTCCTTGGCGGAACCGGAGGACAGGGTTCAAATGAAATATCATCCCACCACACTGTTCCGGTGCTCCACCTGAATTCCAGGGATAACTCAGCTGTTGTGGCCCCGGTCACTGCCTTTATCCTGTCAGAAGCATGAAACCATCCTTCGGTCTCGCTGTCAATAGTATATATGTAGTTATAGCCAAGCTGTTCATTCCCCCTGAACCATTTTACCCTTATAAGCACATTCTTGTGAACGGAACTTATATTCCCGGTCTTAAACCTTGCAGAAACAAGATATGTCTGATCTTCGGATATCCCAATTGATTGAACTGCTCTCCCATGACAGCTGGGATTGGAGCTTTCCATTTTAAGTCCTGCCTTCCCGCTGAAATATACTTTACTGTCAATTGCTGTAAGGGGTTGCATTCCTTCAACAGGACCTGTAATTATCCAGCTTACCGGATTTGCCGGAGAAGCTTCAAATCCGGGATTTGAAATCAGGTTTTCTGCTTTCGCGATATTTAATCCCGGAAGCAGGCCTGCCGCGAAAAGCGTAACAGCCATGTATATTAATCGCTTCTTCATAAAGTGCCTGTTTTCAGCAAAGTTATGAAATGAATCAGAACGTTATTTTACGGCCACATCCCAGACCCTGGCCATTCTGGATTTTCCTTCGGGGCCTTCAATCTCCAGGACTACAACATATTTACCTGGCCTCTGATACTGATGTACAGGGTTTTGCTCGTTTGATGATGTGTTATCTCCAAAATCCCATTTCCAACCGGTAATTTCTCCTTTGCTTTCGTCTTTGAAACTAACCTGACGTTTAGACATATCGCTTATTACAAATGACCAGTCGGCCACAAACTCCTGCTGATATTTCTTATCAAGCGGCAACAAAGTGAATATTAGTCCAAGGCTGGAGTTACCATACATCTTATGGTTTTTGGAAAGGTTCCAGAAGCCTTTCTTTTTTTCGTCGGCCACATCGTCGTAGTCGATGACAGCCCAGCTCAACCCTATTTTCTTGTTATCATAAAGAACAGATTCCACAGCTCTTCCGGGGCCTTCAGCACCGGCATAATCGAAAGGTGTTATCCAGAATTCGGCAACCAGCTTACCCGATTCTCCCGGTTTAAAATTGTATGAATAAGCAATATTTGAATAAGGGAGGTTCTTTATCCAGGGCTGACTTCCCCATGCCAGACACCAGTCTTTCCCAACCGCCGGGGTAAAAATGTGGTAATTCTGAGCATGTACCCCATGATATTCAAAATAGCGCTGCTCCCATGGCAGGGCAGGATAAGGATGCTGCTCATCGATGAGCGGACCGCCTGACATATCGCCATCTACAACTATCTCGAAAATGTCGTTATGCAAGCCAGGCAAGGTAAAGTCCCAGTAATCGTCGTATGCTTCGTAAAGGAAATAAAGGCGATTCATGCCTTTTACCCAGGCGACGCGCACCTTTACATCGAGATTTTTTGGGTCTACCGCCGGATAACGTCCGGAATCGTCCCAAAGTTGATCGGTCGCGACTATATATCCGGAGGGGAAAGTATCCCAGTCGTCAGTCTGACCATCAATCCGGGGGATCATATTGGCTGGAAACTGATATATCTTATATCCTCGATCCTCCTGGGCTGAAACGCCTGCAAGAGAAGATATTAACGTTACCGCAATTACATTTGCAATTACAAGAAATCTTAATTTTCGGGTCATCACTCTGTTTTTTAAAAGGATTGTTTTTTAACTTCCTGAAGCGAAACATCTTTCAAGTCCTTACAGTCTTTCAATGAAAAGTCTGTAACTTCTTCGGCTGAAATCAAAGGAGCAGATTCCGCCTTCATCAGATCAACGTTGCGCATTTCTATTCCTTTAACATCAATAAGTATCATGGCCGGACGAGTTTCTTTTTCCAGATAATTTACCCTGACATTATTCATTTCGATATTTTTTGCATGGCGGATAAAAAATCCATAGCTGGGAATAATGCCAAATTTCTGGGGTTCGGGATAAGTTTTTTCATGCTCAGGAACAATCTGCTGTATTTTACCCTGATCGGCCGGTTCCATTGGTTTATACCAGATGCTGATATTGCTTAACCTCACATCCTCAATATCGTTGCCGGGCAAACCGCTAATGATTGAAGAAAACCGCGAATCGGCATTATAAACCACCACATTTTCGATGTTAATTCTTCGCAGTTCTCCAACAGGAGTATTTGCGGGCCCTCTCATACGACCACCGAGCCGCAGGAAAAAAGGAGAATTGATTAGGTCGCGCATTACAATATTGCTGATGATCACATCTTCAAGAATCCCGCCATCTACTGTTTCAAGGGCCAGACCACGGCAAAATTCAAATATACAATTGGTTATTGTAATTTTCTTGAAGCCGCCATTCGATTCGGTGCCAAACTTTATTCGTCCGGTCGGGCCTTCCCGGTCGGGAACCATATGTCCTTCGTTTCTCTGGTAAGTTCCTTTAATAAAGGTACCTCTGTCGAAACCAGATACCTGACAGCCGGTGATGGTCACATTTTCAGTAGCTCGTGCAAACCCTAAGGCATATGAACTTTTTAAACAAATTCCATCGTCCCATGGGGAATTTATTGAGCAGTTGGAAATGTGCACATTTCTGCAGCAGTCAATATCAATGGCATCGCGGTTTGTATCAATTTTGAGGTTGTCGATTGTAAAGTTGTCGACACCTGTAGCCAGTATTGCAAAATGGCCGCCGTAAACAATTGTGAAATCCTTTAAAATAATATTACGACAAAGTTTAAGGGCAATGGCTTTGTTTCCTACTGGTGCCTGGTGAGGGCCCTCGCGGGTTAATCCTTTGCCATCAATGGTTCCCGGGCCAAGAATTGAAATGTTTTCCAGGTTTTCACCCCACATAAGGCTGTTATGCCAGTGACTATGCCCAAAATCCTGATACCGGAGCGAATCACCCCACATATTTGGTTCGGGAGCATCGTATCCGGTGTCGCCTGAAGGGGCTGCAGCCAGAATGGTGGCACCCTGACTTATATAAAGCGAGATATTGCTTTTCAACCTTATAGAATAACTCGCATACACTCCTGCGGGAAAGAAAACAGTTCCTCCCCCTGCTTCCGAGGCAGCATCAATGGCATCGTTAATAGCTTTTGAATCAATTGTTGTTCCATCGCCCAGAGCTCCAAAATCCCGGACATTAAAAGAGATTTCAGACGCCTGAAGAAAATTAACTATTACAAAATTCAAGGTAAAGAACAGCAGAACTGATTTTTTTAAAATGCCTGCTTCAGGATTGACATGCTTCATTTTTAAAAATTTAAACATTAATGGTTTTTTTGAAGGTTTTACAAATGTGCAAAATCGAAGGCACATTACCACGCTGCCTGGCAAAAATGTGAAACTGGCAATAGAAGTGGTGACTTTAAGAGAGGAAAGATCCGGCTCCAGTCACGGGAGGAAATTGTTTTTGAAATTAGTAATATTGCATTCCGGAGATCCTGATCTCAGGATATAAGGTTGACTGAAATACGGAAATCCGATGTCAGCTTGAAAGATAAGCCAGACCTAATGACTTCCAGCCTGCAGGAAAAGCAGAGTGAGGATGCGGACAAATAGAAATTGCACTCAAAATTTGATTGATCAATAACATGAAAAGAAATTACTTCTCCGGATACAATTCAGTAAATCGCTTTTTCAAATACTTTTTGATGGTTCTGAGTGCGGTAATTCTGTCGGGTTCTGCAAAAATCGACGAAAAAGTTCCGGCAGGACAATTCAGGTTCGATTTCGGAAGTGGCAAAACAGCATCCGGATACACCCGGATAGAAGCTGATGCAGTCTTTTCAGAAGAAGCCGGTTTTGGTTTTGAACCCGGAATCGCAGTTCAGGATGTCGATCGCGGTGGTGATGCCCTTACCGGAGATTTTGTGACTTCAGGATCTTTAATAAGGTTTTCTGTTGTTGTTCCTGAAGGAAATTATAAGGTGACATTAGTTCTGGGAGATGCAGATGGCAACTCTCTGACAACTGTAAAATCAGAGACAAGAAGGCTTATGCTTGAAAGCGTTGCCACAACAGCCGGGAAGTTTGAAAAACGGACTTTCATGGTCAACATGCGGACAAATGAAATGTCTCCGGGTAATGAGATTAAGCTGGATTCCCGCGAATGGAATCCTTTGACAAAAGAGATCCTGTCTGCCACCTGGGATAACAAACTGACACTTCAATTTAGTGGTGAACATATTTGCCTGTGCGCTATCGAAATTGAGAGGGACGAAAGTGCAGTCACTGTATTCCTCATAGGTGATTCCACTGTTACTGACCAGCAGGGTGACGGAACCGGTTCCTGGGGTCAGAATCTTCCGCGCTGGTTCGGCTTACCGGTTGTTATAGCCAATCATGCGGAGTCGGGGCAGACGCTGAAAGCATTCAGGTTTCAGCACCGTTGGGAGAAACTGATGGACCTGATTAAACCGGGAGATTACGTATTTATGCAATTCGGCCATAATGATTCCAAAAAAGAGGGACACGATCCAATGTGGCCTGATGATGATAAAGCAGGTAATTGGGCCGTGACCCACTCTGAGGCAAATACCGATTATAAATGGGGCCTGGCAATAAACGCTGTTGAAATTAAGCGCCGCGGGGGAATACCGGTGATCGTGTCGCCCATTACCAGGATTAACAAGGCAACAGGGGAAGTCAATTCTTCATCACTCGGCGATTACCCGGGCGCGGCCAGGGAAGCAGCAGAACTTGCAGGCTGTGCTTTCATTGATCTCTTCACAATGAGCGTTGAAACCATTAATTCCCTCGGCACTTCTGATTCACCGGCAGCATATGCAGATGGAACCCATACCAGTTCATATGGAGGATACCTTTATTCGCGTTGTGTTGTGGAGGGTATCAGGAAGGCCGGCCTCGATCTCGCACGTTACCTGGTCAATGATGCCGGTACTTTTGATACTGCTTACCCCGAACCACTGCCTGACAATTTTAAGATCTTTTATGACCACCAAGGGACGCAGAGCAGATAGAGCTTATTATTAAGGATGATACTGAGCTTTCACTATCAGTTTATCACCCGAATCATCCGCTTCAAAAAGGTGAGGAATCCTTATAGTGCGTCCGTTGACACTTTTATGACTATGGACCGACATAAGCATTTTTCCCTCAAAGGTCCGGAATAACATGCCATGGCCAAAGTTTGGCGGAGTGACCGGTTCCTTTTCCTGGACCCATGGTCCGTCAAGAGTGCCGCTTTCCGAGTAAGCCACCCCCTGAACATAATCACTGAAAACCCAGCTTGTCCAGATCATTCCCAGCTTGCCTGTCTGAGTTTTGAATAGATAAGGGCCATCGGTAACCTTGTTGGGAATAATACGGCCGTATTGGTCTTCCTCCTTGCTCCACGGCGAATCATAAGCAAAAAATAATAATTTTCGCTCCCCGGTCGTACCACTTAAATCCGGTTTTAACTCAATTTTTTCCATTGTGCCATTCCAGTTCTGAAGCCATTCGTGGCAGTAAATCATGTAGGGTTTTCCATCGGCATCTACCCAGAATGTTCCGTCAAGTGTTGGCTTGTCAGGAGGAAGGTACACCGAATCCTGCATAGGAACATACGGGCCATCCGGATGATCGCTCACAAGCACATGGCTCGAGCGCCTGTTTATTACATTACCTTTTACCGTCTCAATAATCTTTTTCCGGTTAGTGAATGTGGCAAAATAATAGTATCTGCCTTTGTACTGATGTAATTCAGCTGCCCAGATCATGGGTTGCGGGCCCATCCACGAATCAGGATCAGTCTTCGTTACCACGTACGGCCCGGTCCATCTTTTGAGGTCTTTGCTTTTCCATAGCAACCCGCCTGTTCCTGTCATATAATAGGTAGCGGTACTTTTGTCCGCCAGAATACAAGGGTCGCTCAAATAGATGGAATCCAGAGGAATATTTTCTTTTACCACCGGCATGCGGCTCTGAGCAAAGATTGATCCAATGCTTAAAGCCATTAATAAAGGAGCCAAAATCCTTATCATAATTTTTATAATTTTAAGTTCATATTGCAGTGAGAAAAGTTAGTCCTTTTATTTCGATGTAACAGTGACTTTGCTTGTTTTAAGTCCTTCAGACCTGGCTTCTATATCGATTTTCCCTGCTTCATTCTCTTTTGATTTTACAATAAGCATCGCTTTGCCATAAAAAAGTCTGCCCTGGTTTGAAACAAACGGGTCAAGCGATTGTGGATTTCCGTTACCCACACCAGCAATTTCACCGGGTCCCTTAATTTCAATATTTATGAGGTTGTCAGCCAGAGGGCAAAGATTCCCGTCTTTATCGTAAACCTCCATCAGGACATAACTTAAATCATTACCTGTGGCTTCAATACTGCTTCTGTCAGGAGTAAGTCTTACTGAGTAGGGCTCACCTGCGGTCTTAACCACAGCTTCGCCAATAACCTTTCCTTCCTTATAGGCAACCGTTTTCAACTCACCTGGCTCATATGCCACATCAAACCACATCAGGCGATATCGTTCCTTTGAAACATCTGATTGAGGCTTTTTAGCTCTTTTGCCCAGGGATTTTCCATTCAGGAATAGTTCAGCTTCATCTCCATTGGTGTAAACAAATACCGGAATATTTTTCCCTTCATTTCCTTTCCAGTTCCAGTGAGGCAGGATATGAACCATATCATGATCGGGTCTCCAGTGGCTCTGGTACAGGAAGTAACGATCTTTTG
>JAVEXG010000067.1:0-17445 GCA_034004115.1 Bacteroidales bacterium
CAGCATGCCTCCGTCCTCTACCACACATTCGAGAAAGCTGCCATTCCTTTTAACCGCCCTCAAACAAATATCTCCGTCATCTATAAGAATTTCGCAGCCTTCAGGCACTTCCTCAACAAATTTCCTGTACGATACATTGATCAGACTGCCGGTGGTCTTTTCTCCGGGATTCCCGGCCATCATCACCGTGGTCCCTTTCCTGAGTTCTACAGGAGCATCGCATATAGTAGTCCGTATCTCCGGTCCCTTGGTATCAATCAGTATGGCAATCTTGTCGGATACCATGCGTACATTCCCCACTATTTTCAGGGCTCCCTCAATATCGAGATGGGCTGAGTTGATCCTGACCACATCCATACCCGCCTTGTAGAGTTCGGAAATAAAATCAGGGTCGCACTTTTTATCCGAAATCGTTGCAACAATCTTTGTCCTCTTTTTTCTCATGCCTGTTCTTTTAAATTCCTGCTTATCTCCTTCAATGCCTCAATGGCAAGCCTGTATCCGTCGAGGCCAAGACCGATAATACTCCCCGAGCAATACCTGCCCACAAGGCTGTTATGCCTGAATTCCTCCCTTGCCGCAACGTTGGTTATATGTACCTCAATAACCGGACTTTTAACCGAAGCCACTGCATCGGCAATAGCAACCGAAGTGTGGGTGTAACCGCCGGGATTCAGTATTATCCCGTCGTAATTAAAACCCGTCTCATGTATCCTGTTGATTATCTCGCCTTCAATATTCGACTGGAAATAATCGATCGTATAATCAGGATAGAGTTGCCTCAGTATATCAAGCCGTTCCCCGAACGACTCGGTTCCGTATTTTGAGGGTTCCCGCTTTCCAAGGAGATTAAGGTTAGGCCCGTTGATTATCACTATCTTCATATCGGCAACTCAGTATTTAATAATGTGTAAAAATAACTAAAATATCGAAGGTTCAGACTTCGCCTCCTGCATTACTTTGTATTACCTTGCGCGGGTAATTGATCATCAATCCTATGAGCCTCACATGGAAATCAGCAACCAGAAACTTCGAAAACTATCTCAGGCTCGAGAAATCGCTGTCGGAGAACAGTATTGAAGGATACCTGAATGACGTCCGCAAGCTTGAGGAATTTGCCAGTGAAAGCGGATGCGAACCGGGTCCTGCATCAATGACACACCATGATCTGAGGGAGTTCGTCAACCAGGCAGGTTCAGGGGAGGTGAGCGCCCGGACTCAGGCTCGGCTTATATCGGGAATTAGGGCCTTTTTCCGGTTTCTGCTGATTGATGGCGAGATAAAAGAGAACCCTTCCTCCCTTCTTGAGTCGCCCAGGCTGGGGCTGAAGCTTCCGGAAGTCCTCACTATTGAAGAGATCGACCGGATTGTTGACGCCATCGATCTCAGCAAGCCCGACGGCCACAGGAATAAGGCCATCATTGAAACACTTTACGGATGCGGTCTGCGCGTCTCCGAGCTGGTTAACCTGAGGCTCACCGACATTCATTACGGCGAAGGGTTCGTAAGCGTCACGGGAAAAGGCAACAAGCAAAGGCTGGTTCCTGTCAGCGGCAAGGCGTTGAAGGAGATAGACCTGTACAGGGTCGACAGGAACAGGCTTCCTGTAATACACGATGAGAACATTGTATTTCTCAACCGGAGGGGCCGGAGGCTTTCAAGGGCAATGATCTTCACGATAACAAGGGATCTTGCCGGTAAAGCAGGAATTCTGAAAAAGATCAGCCCGCATACCTTCCGTCACTCATTTGCAACACACATGATCGAAGCGGGAGCCGACCTGAGGGCGGTACAGGAAATGCTTGGACATGAATCGATAATGACGACCGAGATCTATACACACATAGACAGAAGTTTCCTCCGCGACACCCTGATAATGTTTCATCCGAGGTCATGATTTTCGCGAGCTATTCTGAAATTCAAATTTTAATGTTAAATTTGCACCTTAATTTTTCCGGATCAATTAATTAAGTTCATCATAAATCAAAAAAAGTATGTCGAAAGTAAAAAGAGTTTATTCCTTTGGCAATAAGACTGCAGAGGGTAAAGCAGATATGAAGAATCTACTTGGCGGCAAGGGAGCCAATCTCGCTGAGATGTGCCTCCTGGGGCTGCCCGTTCCAGCCGGTTTCACTATCACAACCGATGCCTGTAATGAATACTATTCAAACGATTGTACTCTTCCCAAAGAGCTGATGCCCGAAGTTTGGGCTGCCATGAAGCTGACCGAAAAAAACATGGGCATGAAGTACGGTGATCCGGAAAATGCATTACTGGTTTCATGCCGCTCAGGTGCACGTAGTTCCATGCCCGGTATGATGGATACAGTTCTCAACATAGGACTTTGCAGCGCAACCATTCCCGGTTTTCTGAAAAAGACAAATAATCCCCGTTTCGTATGGGATTCATACCGCCGTCTGATCATGATGTACGCCGATGTCGTTATGGAAAAGGCTGAAGGCATTGAGGCTGCAGAAGGCAAAGGGATCCGCAAGCAGCTTGACGAAATGCTTGACCAGTTCAAGAAAAGCAAAGGTTACAATTCAGACACCGACATAGCTGCCGAAGAGTTAAAGGACCTCGCCGAGAAATTCAAGAAGAAAGTCAAGCAAGTGCTTGGCAAACCTTTCCCCGATGATGCAAAGGAACAGCTTGAAGGAAGTATCAAGGCAGTATTCAAGAGCTGGAATGGCAAGAAAGCCGTTTCTTACCGCCGTATTGAAGGTATCCCGGATAGCTGGGGCACAGCCGTTAACGTTCAGGCAATGGTATTCGGAAACATGGGCGACTCATCCGCCACAGGTGTTGCTTTCACCCGTAACCCCGCAACCGGAGAGAACCTCTTCTATGGAGAATGGCTTGTAAATGCACAGGGCGAAGACGTTGTGGCAGGTATCCGCACTCCCAACCCTCTCAACGACGCCACAAAGAATGAGCAGAACAAGCATCTGCACAGCATGCAGGAAACCATGCCGAAAACATACAAGGAACTGGTTGATATCCGCAATATTCTGGAGAAGAATTTCCACGATATGCTCGACATCGAATTTACCATTCAGGAAAACATACTGTTCATGCTTCAGTGCCGTGTCGGAAAAAGGACTGGCACAGCAGCCGTCAACATGGCTATGGACATGATCAAGGAAAAACTCATTGATGAGAAGGCTGCCGTTCTGCGTGTTGATGCATCACAGCTTGACGAGCTTCTTCACCCGATCTGCGATCCTGAAGCCGAGAAGAAAGTTAAGCCTATAGCCAAAGGCCTTCCTGCAGGACCAGGTGCAGCAGTTGGCAAAATAGTATTTACTGCCGAGGATGCCGTCGCATGGACCCGTAAAGGTCACGACGTTATCATGGTCCGTGAAGAAACCAACCCCGAAGACGTTGAAGGAATGAGGGCCGCAGTAGGTATTCTTACCGCACGCGGAGGAATGACATCGCACGCTGCACTCGTTGCCCGCGGCTGGGGAAAATGCTGCGTTGTAGGCGCAGGAGCACTGCATGTGGAAGCTGGCAGCAAGAAGATAAAAGTTGCCGGAACCGACATCGTCCTCAAGGAAGGTGATGTGATCACAATCAACGGAACTAAGGGAAATGTATATCCTGGCAGCATCAAACTTATGGATGCTTCTGAGAATCCCCGTTTCCAGGCTTTCATGAAGATCGTCGATAAATTCCGCAAGATGGGAGTCCGAGCTAATGCCGACACCGCAGAGGATGCAACGGTTGCACGTGATTTCGGTGCCGAAGGTATCGGACTCTTCCGCGTTGAGCATATGTTCTATGGCAAGGGTTCGGAACAGCCTCTGTTCCTTCTGCGCAAGATGATCCTCAGTTCAACCGAAGCTGAGCGTCGCAAAGCTCTCGGAGAACTCTCCAAATATGTAAAGAAAGATATGAAAGCCACACTGGCAGCCATGGATGGCATGCCGGTTACTTTCAGGCTCATCGACCCCCCGCTTCATGAGTTTGTACCTCAGTCAGCTGAAAAACAGGCCGAACTTGCCGCAGCTCTTGGAATAAAGAAAGCAGATATAGTTAAACGCGGCGAGGCTCTGCACGAATCAAACCCAATGATGGGTCACCGTGGTGTCCGTCTCGGAGTAACTTATCCCGAGGTAACCGAAATGCAGGTGCAGGCAATGTTCGAAGCTACAGCCGATCTGCTCAAGGAAAAGAAAAATCCGAAACCAGAACTTATGGTTCCGGTTACCTGCGATGTTTCCGAACTGGTTGTAACCAAAAAAGTAGTGGACAAAGTATATGCGGAAGTCCTTAAGAAATCAGGTCTCAAGAAAATCGATTACAAATACGGGACCATGATCGAGATTCCGAGGGCAACCCTGCTTGCCGACCAGATGGCACAGTCAGCCGACTTCTTCTCATTCGGAACAAACGACCTTACTCAGATGACTTTCGGCTTCAGCCGTGACGATATAGGTGGATTCCTTCACGATTATCTCGACAAGAAAATGCTTGCAAACGATCCGTTCCAGACAATCGATCAGGAAGGCGTAGGCCAGCTCATCACAATGGCAGTCCAGAAAGGACGTGCGACCAAGCCCGAACTGAAGATCGGAATCTGCGGTGAACAGGGCGGCGACCCTGCTTCAGTTGAGTTCTGCTTCAAAAACGGACTCACCTACGTAAGCTGCAGCCCTTTCAGGGTTCCGATTGCGAGGCTTGCCGCTGCACAGTCATCTATCAAATTCGGGAAATAAGCTGTTTCCCTGAACTTAGAAAAAGGGCATCTCCGGATGCCCTTTTTGTTTTTGATTTTATTTGATACATTTGAGTTCAATTAACAATTAAAACACCCTGAAATGGTATCTGCAGAGGATCTGAAAAAATACGGAATTGGACCCGTTCAAGAGATTGTTTACAATCCATCATTCAACATGCTCTTTGCCGAAGAAACATTGCCGGGCCTCACCGGCTTTGAAAAGGGCATAATAACCAGATCAGGAGCGATATCTGTCGACACCGGCGTATTTACAGGCCGTTCACCCAACGACAAATACATTGTGCTCGACGACACTACGCGCGACACCGTATGGTGGAAATCAGAAAAAGCTAAAGTATCCGATAACAAACCAATAAGCATCGAAATATGGGAACACTGCAGGAAACTTGCTTCAAAACAGCTTTCCGGAAAACGACTTTTCGTTGTTGACTGTTTCTGCGGGGCCAACGAGAATACACGACTTTCGGTCAGATTCGTAATGGAGGTGGCATGGCAGGCCCATTTCGTGAAAAACATGTTCATACGGCCAGAGGAGAAGGATCTCGAAGGCTTCAAACCCGACTTCGTGGTTCTGATGGCATCGAAGACAACCAACCCCGACTGGAAGAAACAGGGACTTCACTCTGAGAACTTTGTCTTCTTCAACCTGGCAGCCGGAATGGCAGTGATCGGCGGTACATGGTATGGCGGCGAGATGAAGAAAGGCCTTTTCTCGGTAATGAATTATCACCTCCCGCTGAAAGGAATCGCCTCAATGCACTGCTCTGCAAACATTGGAAAAAAGGGAGATGTGGCAATATTCTTCGGGCTCTCGGGAACCGGGAAGACAACCCTTTCTACTGATCCCGACAGGGCACTGATCGGCGACGATGAGCATGGCTGGGATGACGACGGAATCTTCAACTTCGAAGGAGGCTGCTATGCAAAATGCATTAACCTGAGCAGGAAAAACGAACCCGATATCTACAACGCCATCCGGAGGGATGCACTGCTTGAGAACCTGGTAGTGCTTTCCGACGGCACAATCGATTTTACCGACGACTCAAAGACTGAAAACACAAGGGTATCCTACCCCATATACCATATAAATAATATAGTAAAACCCGTTTCAAAAGGAGGCCATGCAAAAAAGGTGATCTTCCTGACTGCCGATACATTCGGGGTACTGCCCCCTGTCAGCCTCCTTACTGAAGAACAGACAAAATACTATTTCCTGAGCGGCTACACGGCAAAGGTTGCCGGAACTGAAAGAGGCATTGATGAACCTGTTCCGTCATTCTCGGCCTGCTTCGGAGCTGCCTTCCTCCTGCTCGACCCGATTATCTATGCAAATGAGCTCACAAAGAAAATGAAGCAGCACGGAGCCGAGGCATGGCTGGTAAACACCGGCTGGACCGGCGGACCATACGGCATTGGCAGCAGGATTGACCTGCCCACGACAAGGACAATTATAAACGCTATCCTTGACGATTCAATAAAGAATAATGATTTCAGAACCCTGCCGGTGTTCAGGCTGAAGATCCCTGAAAAGATAGAAGGCGTGAGAGAAGACCTGCTTGATCCTTCGGAAGCATGGGAAACATCTGTTAGATGGCGTATTGCCGCTACCGATCTGGCACTGAAATTCATTAACAACTTCAGCAAGTTCTCCTCCAACGAGGAAACAGCAGCCCTTGCCGAATCAGGTCCCTCCCTCTGAAAACTTTACGCCTTTACGCCCTAACGCCCTAACGCCTTTTTTCCCATGAACCTCCTCCTCCTCCTTCTTGTCATAGTCCTGGCCTACCTTATTGGTTCGATCGCTACTGCAGTGTGGGCAGGAAAGATATTCCACAAGGTTGATGTCAGGGAACACGGGAGCGGAAATGCAGGAGCAACAAATGTAATAAGGGTGCTCGGGTGGAAAACCGGCGTGCCTGTTCTGCTTGTTGATGTCCTGAAGGGTTGGGTTGCTGCAATGCTGCCGGTATTCCTCAATATGGCCGATCAGGGAAGTGCGATGCTTACGAATTACCAGATTGTTGCAGGGCTGGCAACTGTTGTCGGACATATCTATCCGGTATTTGCCGGATTCCGGGGCGGCAAGGGAGTTGCAACTATCTTCGGGGTTCTCCTTGCAATTCACCCCCTCGTAACAATTTCGTGCTTCGGAGTGTTCCTGTGTGTTTTCCTTATATCAGGCTATGTCTCCCTGGGATCGATGACTGCCGGAATAGCTTTCCCCGTTCTTTTGTTCTTTTTCTTCGACACGCCTTCGGTTTACCTGAAAATATTTTCAGTGGTGGTGGCTTTGGCGCTCCTTTATACGCACAGACTTAACATTGGCCGTCTCCTGAAGGGAGAAGAGTCAAAGCTTATCAAGCCCCGCTCCTCAAAAACTAATTGATTTCAATACTGTTCCAGTAGTTGAATCCTTTTCTCAATCGGGGGATGGGTAGCAAAGAGATTGGCAAACGAAAACGAAGTCTTCTTCTCTTCTGGTTCGCCGGGATTATCTATAAACATCTGGGCGACATCCTTGCGCTTTACTGCTTCGATGGTGGGATCAACAGAAATCTTGCGCAGCGCTGAAGCAAGCGCCTGAGGCCTCCGGGTAAGTTCTGCAGAGCCGGCATCGGCAAGAAATTCGCGCTTCCTCGAAAGGGCAAACCTGAAAAGCGATGCAAGCAGATAACCGACAAGTGCAAGCAGCAGGGCAACAAATATCCCGCCGCCTTCCTTCTTCCCCCTTCCAAGGCTTCCAAAACGGAGAGAGCGGAAAAGCATCTCGGTTATAAAGGCAAATATCCCCACAAAGACTATTGAAATTATGAGAAGCCTTACATCCCTGTTCCGGATGTGAGTCAGTTCATGGGCTATCACCGCTTCAAGCTCATCATCCTCGAGCTTGTCGATAATGCCGCGCGATAGAGATACTGTGTAGGTATTTTCGTTGATCCCGCTTGCAAATGCATTCAGCGAGTCGTCCTCGATAACGTTAACCTTCGGCATCTTCATCCCGGTCGCTATGCACAGGTTCTCAACCAGGTTATAGACTCTCTTGTTCTCCCTGCGTTCAAGAGGCCGCGAATTGGTTGCGTTGTTTATAATTGCAGTATGCGAGAACCAGGCTATTGCGAACCACACCGCCACGCCGATTGTAATCCACGGCACAACGCTCAGAAATGACCGGTTTACAAATGCGAGACCCATCTCCTGGTTCTCCACGCGGGAGGACATGATCAGGAAAAAGAGCCAGGCAAGAGCAAAAAAGACAATCGGGAACATCAGCAGCAAAAGTACCGAGTTCAGGTTGTTCTTCGTTATCTGGCTCTGTAGTCCGTAATACTTCATACTAATTGAACTTGATCTGAGGCGGCTGCTCGATCACAGCACGCTGGTCGCCCAGTTCAAACATAGGCTCCCGCTTGAAGTTGAACAGGGTTGCAATAATATTCGAGGGGAACAACTCGGTAGCCGTGTTGAGTTCCTTGGTGGCGGAGTTGAAGAATCTTCTTGCCGCCGCTATCTTGTTCTCAACGTCGGATATCTCATTTTGAAGGTCCATGAAATTCTGGCTGGCCTTAAGGTCGGGGTAGTTTTCCACCGCAACCCGTAAACCCTGAAGAGCACTTGTCAGTTTTGTCTCAGCCTCGATCTTTTCATTAACAGTTGATGCTTTCATTGCATTTGCACGGGCTTCAGTAATTGTTGTAAGCACCTCACGCTCATGCACCATATATCCCTTGACAGTTTCAACGAGCTGGGGAATGAGATCGTGCCTCTGCTTTAGCTGAACGTCCACATCGGCGAATGCCTGCTCCCTGTTGTTACGGAGCTTTACAAGCCTGTTGTACAGTGATATCGCAAAAAATACCAGAACTACAATGATTGCCAGAATTACCAGTAGAATTGCCATTTCTTAATTAATTAGGGTTAATAATTTTCCTCAAAGATTACAATTTGAAACTAAAGATAGATATTTTTGCTAAATATCAATATCTGTGGATATCATTAAACAATTTATGACTGTCGGCAATATAAATACCCCCTACCCAACCTTCCCCCAAAGGGGAAGGAGCGGGTAAAGCTTTTCCCCCTTGGGGGAAACGGGAAAGGGGGTTAAAAACTTGGGTAACTTAATCAAAACCAAATGACATATGGAAAAGAGTTTGAAAGGCACATTGACTGAGAAGAACCTTCTCAAGGCTTTTGCAGGTGAATCGCAGGCAAAAAACAGGTATGAATTTGCTGCAAAGGTGGCAAAGGAGGAAGGTTATGAGCAGATAGCGGGAATCTTTATGGAAACAGCTCTTCAGGAGCAGCAGCATGCAAAAAGGTTCTTCAATTTCCTCGAAGGAGGAATGGTTGAAATTACAGCTGCCTATCCTGCAGGGAAGACCGGAACAACACCCGAAAACCTCGAAGCCGCTGCAGCAGGTGAACATGAGGAGTGGAATGAGCTTTATCCTGAATTTGCAAGGGTTGCAGAAGAAGAAGGATTCAAGAATATCTCAACTGCATTCAAGGCCATCGCCTCAGCAGAGAAAAACCACGAGGACAGGTACCTGAAGCTTCTTGACAACTTAATGAAAAACAAAGTGTTCGAACGCGAGGATAAGGTATTCTGGTATTGCAGGAAATGCGGGTATGTCCATTTCGGAACAAAGGCCCTCAAGAACTGCCCTGCCTGCCTGCATCCTATGGGCTATTTCGAACTCAGGGCAGAAAATTATTGACCCATGACCGGCGGAAAAGAGATGCTTGAGCTGATACTCAGGCGTCAGAGCGACAGGAAATACGATAAAAATCCTGTCGAACCGGAGAAACTCGACCGTATACTGGAGGCAGGAAGAATGGCACCTTCTGCATGCAATGCCCAGCCATGGAAGTTTGTAGTGGCTACCGATCAGACCATACTTGCACAACTGGCTGATGCAGCCTCGGCAAAACTACTTGGAATGAACACCTTTGTCAGCCAGGCCCCGGTTATGATCGTGATAGTGAGAGAAAAGCCAAACCTCAGCTCGAGGGTTGGCGGAACGATTAAAAGCAAGGACTACTCACTGATCGATATCGGCATCGCCGCAGAAAACATCTGCCTTCAGGCAATTGCGGAGGGCCTCGGAACATGCATCATCGGATGGTTCGACGAAGACAGGGTAAAAAGCATACTGGGAATACCTTCGTCAAAGAGAGTCGAACTGATCATCACCCTTGGCTACGCATCGGGTGACTACAGACAAAAGAGAAGGAAACCAAAAGAGGAAACGGTATCCTGGAACAAATACTGACAGGCCCGTCCTGACGGCCTGCTTTTCAAGAGGTTGGAACCTGATTTCAGTTCAGCAGTTCAAGGGCTGATTTGATTCTTTTGACCGCCTCAACAAGCAGGTCGTCAGAATTGGCGTATGATATCCGGATGCAGCCCGGAGCCCCGAAGGCATCTCCCCCCACAACGGCAACATGAGCTTTTTCGAGAAGGAACAATGCAAGATCGTCGGAAGTGGTGATCTTCCTGCTGCCGTCGGATAAGCCAAGATAGTTTGAAATATCTGGCATCACATAGAAAGCCCCCTGCGGAATACTTAACTTCAATCCCGGGATCTCCTTCAGCAATCCGCAGATGAGATCGCGGCGGCGATGGAACGCTTCCTTCATCATCCTTACCGAATCGCCGTTACCCTGAATCGCAGCTAGTGCTGCCCTCTGGGCTATCGAACAAACTCCTGAAGTAAACTGGCCCTGGAGCTTGTTGCAGGCCTTCGCCAGCCACAGGGGAGCGCCGATGTAACCGATCCTCCATCCGGTCATTGCAAAAGACTTTGAGACACCGTTCACGGTGATCACCCTGTCGTAGATGAAATCGAAGGATGCCATGCTGACATGCTTCCCCTCGAAAATTATGTGCTCATAGATCTCATCCGACATAATAAGAACACCTTCATGCCTTTCCACCACCCGGGCAATCTCTTCCATCTCCTTCCATGTATAAACCATTCCTGTAGGGTTTGAAGGCGAATTGAAGATGATCAGCCTGGTTCGGTCCGTTATCGCTTCTTCAATCTGAGCATCGCTGACCTTGAAGTCATTCTCCAGCAGCGCTTCGACTACAACCGGCCTGCCGCCCGCAAGTATAATCTGATCGTAGTAGCTCACCCAGTATGGTGCAAGGATGATAACCTCCTCGCCCGGATTGATAACCGACATTATCACATTAATAAGTGAATGCTTGCCTCCGGCTGATACGATTATCTGTTCGCGGCTGTAGTTAATGCCGTTCTCCTCCCTGAACTTGCTCGAGATTGCATCCCTCAGATCGTTGTAGCCCGGTACGGGGGGATACTTCGAGTAATTCTCATCAATGGCCTTCTTGGCGGCCTCCTTGACATAATCGGGAGTGTTGAAGTCAGGTTCACCCAGACTGAGACTGATAACATCAACACCTGATTCCTTCAGTTCACGGCTCTTCTGAGCCATTGCCAGAGTCTGAGATACAGACAGCGATTTAATTCTTTCGGATAAGTATTCCATACAGGTTAGTTATGATTAGTGCATAAAGGGACCTTTTGCTTTCATTGCGCCTCAAACGGTAGTGGTTCATGGCTTTATGGTTCGAACCGCCGCCAAATGTAAAAGGAATTTTTGATTTTCTGCAGTATCTGTTCCTGTTTTTGTAAAACGCCGAACCCGGCTTAAGCTTAACTACCAGCCGGCAGATTAAATAAAAGAGGGATGGAAATCTTAAATCAAAATATCTTACGTTTGCATATAAATATATAATACAATGGAAACAATTGCTGATATCCTGAAGATAACCTTACCTGCTCTGATCGTTTTTCTGACAGCCTGGATCATAATCAGGAACATGATAAGGAATGACCAGGAGAAGAGAAGACAGGAAGTGATCCTGCAGGGAAGCAGAAACATAACTCCCATAAAACTCCAGGCCTATGAAAGGATCGTTCTGTTCCTTGAAAGAATAAGCCTCGAATCGCTTCTGATGCGGGTCAGCACTCCTGATATGACTGTTAAGCAGCTTCAATCGGCCCTCCTGACAGCTATAAGGAGTGAGTTTGAGCACAATCTCTCCCAGCAGATCTATATGAGCCCCCAGGCATGGGAAGTTGTTAGGAACGCAAGGTCGAATACAATCAAGATGATTAACAGCGAAGCCGAAAGGATAAAAGGCGATGCTCCCGGTATTGAACTGAGCAGGCTCCTTCTCGGGAAGGTGATGGAGATAGAACATGAGCCTACCAGGACAGCCATAGAATTCATAAAGGGTGAAGTAGGAAGAATGATTTGATTTGTCAGAAACGTTATCGTTTCAGGTAAAATTTTTGTCGTTTTACATAGTATTTTTTATTGTAAAACGATAAATATTTGTTGTTTTTTCAGAAAATCAGCATCCTGCTGAAGTCAATTATCAGAGTAATTCTACGCTTCTCTTTACGAAGGTACTCAGGTCCTCTCCTCTCAGCATGTTGTTTGAAAGCAGGGCAAGGTCCACAAGCTGCTTTACAATTTTATTTTCTGATCCGTAATTCTCAAGTATCTCTTTCCTGGATGATTCCACAGTCTCAAGTTCCTTCCTCAGTTTCTCAAGGTCATCCTTCTCGAACTGGCTGATCTCATCTGATTTCTTCTTGCTCTGCTCCTTTTCCATGAAATCCACTCCGGCCTTCAGTTTTTCCCTTTCTTCATCGTTTTCCTGAAGCCTTTTACCCTCTTTGGCCTGAAGATCTTCCGATATTTTTATTACAAGCGGATGGTTCACATTTATCACCAGGTTGAAGCTGTCGGGCAGTTCGCCGTAAAAATTCATGCCTCCGCCCATCTGCGACATCTCCTTCATCCTGCGCATGAATTCCGACTGGGTGAGAATCACGGGAGAGTCAGTTTCGTCGAGAGTCTCCGGAACCGCATTGTAAACCTCCTTTGACTTGACCCTTACGTTGAAGACACTCCTGAGATCATCCTGCTGAACCTGTGAGAGTTTAGAAGATTTGGAATCGGATTTCGGGATCAGCTTGTCGATTACATCCGAGTCGACCCTTACAAATCTCGAATCCTTGAATTTTGTTTCGAGATGATTTATAAGATGAACATCGAGCTGGCCGTCGAGGTTCAGTACATCATAACCCTTGCTTTTTGCCTTTTCAATATATGAATACTGATCGGTCTTGTTATTAGTATAAAGGTAGACGAGTGACTTGTTCATGTCGGTCTGGTTTTCCTTTATCAGCTTTTCATATTCTTCAAAAGTGAAGTATTTGTCGTCGGTATTCTTGAACATTGCAAACTTTGTTGCTTTTTCGTAGAATTTCTCTTCGGTTATCATCCCGTAGATAATGAAAAGCTTCAGGTTATCCCATTTCTTTTCAAACTCCTCACGATTGTTCTTAAAGATATCGAACAGCCTGTCGGCAACCTTCTTGGTTACATGTGCCGATATTTTCTTGACATTTGAATCGCTCTGCAGGTAGCTCCTCGACACATTGAGAGGGATGTCGGGCGAATCAATTACCCCGTGAAGAAGGGTGAGGAATTCAGGAACAATTCCCTCAACCGAGTCAGTGACAAAGACCTGGTTGGAGTAGAGCTGGATCTTGTTCTTTTGAATTTCTATGTTTGACTTGATCTTCGGAAAATAAAGTATTCCGGTCAGCTTGAAAGGATAGTCGACATTCAGATGGATGTTGAAAAGCGGTTCATCGCCTATGGGATAAAGCTCCCTGTAAAACTTCAGGTAATCCTCATCCTTCAGCTCGGCAGGCTTCATGGTCCATGCCGGCTTAGTGTTGTTTATTATCTTGTCTTTTCCGGTCTCGACATATTTGTTATCCTTCCACTCCTTTTCCTGGCCGAAGGCAATCTCCACAGGCAGGAATTTGCAGTATTTCTTCAGAAGTTCCTCTATTCTGCTTTCCTCGAGGAATTCCTTCGATTCCTTGTCTATATAAAGGATCACGTCGGTTCCCCTTCGTTCCTTTTTCGTTTCTTCGATTGAATATTCGGGGCTGCCGTCGCAGGTCCACCTTACGGCTGGTTCCGTTTCATCCCACGATTTTGAAACAACCTCGACCTTATCTGAAACCATGAATGATGAATAGAAACCGAGGCCGAAATGACCTATCATCGAATTGACCTGTTCCTTGTATTTCTCGAGGAAGTCATTGGCGCTCGAAAAGGCGATCTGGTTGAGATACTTGTCGATCTCTTCCGATGTCATTCCAACTCCTGAATCAGAAACGGTGATTGTTTTTTTCTTCTTATCTACAGAAACTCTTATTGTCAGATCCCCAAGCTCACCCCTGAAGTCGCCAGCTGACGAAAGTGCCCTAAGTTTCTGGGTCGCATCAACAGCGTTGGAAATAATCTCGCGGAGGAATATCTCATGATCGGAATAGAGGAATTTTTTAATAATCGGGAAAATGTTCTCTGTGGTTACTCCAATTTTTCCAGTTTGCATTTCGGTAGACTTTTAGGTTAAACATGAACAACGCCGTTATCAATCAAAAGATATGCCGTTGAAAAACGACTGACAAATCGTCACTTTTTCATGAAGCAGCGACAGGTTTAGCGACTGGGGGGCAGAAAAAGGCTGGGGGGTGAAAAAGGAAAACGGAGCCAGTCGTCTTAAGAGTTTATTTCTTTGGGTTTCTGACATCGACATTCTCAGTGAATTTCCAGGAGCCCTTTTCGAGGATGTATGCATCGAAGGAGAAATCGGGACCATAGGTTTCCCTGCTACCTGTAAGTGAAGCTGTTACCGGAACCAGGTGATCGAATACTATATATTTGTCTGTCAGGAATCTGAGAGAGACCACAGCACTTGAGCTGTATTCAAGCAGCACCCTGTTAAGTGCTGATTTTCCCTTCCGGAAGATGTTCTTTCCAAAGACGATATCCCCCTGAGGAGTCAGGCTTAAAACCTCTATCATCTTTCGTGTTATGTCGGGATTTCCCAGGTCGAGGCCGAGCAGAACCCAGTATTGATTCGCCCCTTTTCCGAACTGGCGGATGTCATAATACAGAGCTCCGTACCAGTCATTTTCAGTATACTGTTTATTACCGGCAGGAGGTTCATTGTCATAGACAGACTCCATCCTGTACACCCGGTTCTGCTTTCCTGTGTTGTGAATGAAATAACAATAGTATTTTCCACCCGATTCGCCGAACAAAGCGTTCCAGGTGATAATCTTAAGCTGCGAATTTTTCGATGTTATCTGTCCCAGGTTTCTCAATCCCGTGAACTTATGGGTAAAAGCTGAGTCCGACCTGGCATAGCTGTCAATTATGCTGATTATCGAATCATTGATCCTGATCCGGTCCGCATCCTGCCTTACGGAGGCCAGTCTTGAGAAAAGCTTTTCGAGAATGGCAGTGGTATCCTGACCAGACGGAAGTGCCTGAGTGATCCTGAAGAATCCGGTCAGTGCAAAAATCAATAATACAGGTAACAATTTTCTCATAATACCGCGACGTTCTTTCTGGTGTCGTCAAGTAAATCTTTAATCAGTCTGCAGGCCAGGGATACCTCATCAGCCGTGATTGTAAGCGGCGGGGCTATCCTGAATGCACTGTCACAGAAAAGAAAATAGTCAAGAATCAGGCCAAATTCCGGGGCCTTCTGAACGGCATGCCTGACAAAAGCCGGATTGCCCAGGTTTACAGCAAGCATCAGCCCCTCCCCTCTTATTTCATTTATCAGGTCGTGATTCATCTCGTCCCTGAACTGCTCCGATCGTTGCCTGCAATTATCCATTAAGCCCTCCTCCATAATTACCTGCATCGAAGCCATCCCGGCTGCGCAGCACACCGGATGTCCTCCGAAGGTTGTGATATGTCCCAGGACAGGATTGGAAATCAGTGTTGTCATTATCTCCTGTGACGAGATGAAGGCTCCCAGGGGCATTCCGCCTCCGAGGGCTTTTGCCAGAAGTATTATATCGGGCACAACCCCGTATCTGTCGGTTGCAAACATGTGTCCGGTCCTGCCGAATCCGGTCTGGATCTCATCGAATATAAGCAGTGCACCCTCAGCTGAACATTTCTTTCTTAAAATCTCAAGGAAGCCATCCTGAGGAGTTATCATGCCGCCTTCTCCCTGAATGGGTTCGATAATGACGCAAGCCGTATTTGAGTCGATAATGTCGAGAGAATCAGGATTATTGAATCCGGCCAGCCATATATCGGGAAGAAGCGGTCTGAAAGCTGTTTTGTAATCTTCGCTTCCCTGGATGCTCAGGGCACCGAGGGTGCTTCCATGGTATGCATTCCGGAATGAAACAATTTTGCTTCGTCCGGTGAATCTCCTGGCCAGTTTAAGGGCCCCTTCGACGGCCTCGCTGCCAGAGTTGACGAAGTAGGTCGAGCTCAGTGAAGGCGGAAGGTGCTTTGCTAGCAATTCGGCGTATTTAACCTGCGGGCTCTGGATCAACTCTCCGTAAACCATCAGGTGCATATAGGCATCGAGCTGTTCGCGGATGGCATTTACTACTTTGGGATGCCTGTGACCGGTGTTGCTGACATTGACACCGGAGATAAGATCGAGGTATCTTTCGCCGGAAGGGCCGAACATAAAAACACCCTCTGCCTTTACGACTTCAAGAAGTAATGGAGATGGTGAAGTTTGTCCGAGGTATTTCAGGAAAAGCTGTCTGCTTGTATACATCATGCTTTAGCCTGATTATCTGGCCATAACGTTAATGTCATTCAGCAGGGAATCTCTGAACGACTTACCGACAGGAATGTTCTTTATTGCAGTTCCGACCATTATATCAAGGGAGTTTTCCTTGATAGCCTGGATCATCTTCTTATTTATAATGTAGGATCTGTGGACCCTAATGAACACTCCTGAAGGAAGCTGGCTTTCTATTGCCTTCATTGTAAAGTGGATCGTGTACTTGTCGGTGCCGGTGTTGAGAGTCACATAGTTCTCGAGGGCTTCAACATACACTATCTCCCTCAGTTTGAGTTTAACCAGCGAAGAACCCTTTTTGATGAAGATTTCCTCATCACCCGATTTCGGTAGCTCTTTTGGTGAAAAATACCTTGTCACCTTATCGATAGCCTTGCAGAACCTTGCGTAAGATACCGGTTTCAGCAGGAAATCGACCACGTTGAAGTCGAATGCTCTCAGGGCAAACTCCTCGCCGCCCGATACCACTATAACGTTTGGCGGATGGTCGAGGCTTCCAAGGAGGTCGAATCCGTCCATCTCCGGCATTTTTATATCGAGGAGAATAAGGTCGACGTCCTTCTGTCTGGAAATTTCATTCCTTGCAGTCACCGGGTCGTTATAGACACCGATAAGATTAAGCGAGGAATACTTATTCACATAACCTTCAAGAAGCTTACAACTAAGCTTATCATCGTCGACAATTATACAGTTCATGCTTTCAGATTTGAACCGGGGTTTTCAGATCAAAAATAACAAAAATACTCAAATAAAAATTTATCCTCCTAAATAAATTCATGTTTCAGAACATTATCTGAAACCATTTACAGGAATTCATTAGTGGGGCAGGATCCGGAAGACACAAAAAAAAAGGGGGTGAAATGAAACACCCCCCTGGCAATCTCTTTGAATCGGGATTAAAGACCTTTGTTAAGTGCGGGAGCCGGTTTGAATTTAACGACCTTCTTTGCAGGAACGTTAAGTTTGGCGTTGGTACGGGGGTTGCGGACAACTCTTGCACTTCTTTTGGTAACTT